>JBDUDV010000005.1:0-68071 GCA_040002755.1 Acidobacteriota bacterium
CGGCAAGTCAGAGATTGCCGCGCACCTACACGGCCAAGCCGTGTACCTTAAGCGATACCTTTAAGAATAAGTTTTAAGTCACCCGCCGTAAGTGTAAGCATTGACACGGCAAACCGCTGGGCAGTAACATGTCGGCTCGCTGGGCTGCTGGCAATCCTGCCATTAGTCTTCCTTTAGAATTTCTACCTGCACATTTACCAGGAAGAACAGTCGTCGACATCGTCATCATGGGCCGCTCTGCCGTAGCTATTCCGGAAAAGCTCTTCTTTAAGATTGGCGAGGTATGCGAACTCGCCGGCGTGCAGGCGCACGTGCTGCGCTATTGGGAGTCGGAATTTACGATGCTCGCGCCCCAGAAGAATCGCGCCGGCCAGCGGGTTTATCGCAAGCGCGACGTGGAGATTGCACTGCGTATAAAGGAACTGCTTTACGACGACCAGTACACCATCGCGGGCGCCAAGAAGCGACTCGCGAACGACTTGCGCGCCGGCGGGAAGCTCAGATTAGCTTCGTCTGAGGATGGCGAAGAATCCGAGACCAACGGTTCGCAAGCAACCTCAGAAGGAATGGCTGCCGCTGCGGTTCATTCAACTTCAACGGGTAGAACCGCCGAGGATCGCAAATCGCTTCGTAAAATAAATAAGGAACTCCGCGAAATCCTCGCCTTGCTTGACACTCCCTCCAAAAAACACTGAGCGCCAGATGGAAGTGTTGGTTTGCGATCGCCGATTACTGTGAGTGCGCAACGCACAGTTTGCGTTACAAGTTTTTTGCGGAGATACTAGCGGCGGCTTTTCACGGGACGTGGCGCAGCCTGGTAGCGCGCACCCTTGGGGTGGGTGAGGCCCCGAGTTCGAATCTCGGCGTCCCGACCAGTTAGGGCTTTCAATCGACTTTGATTGGAAGCCCTTTTTGTTTTGCGAAAGATTATTAGCCGCGGATTCACGCAGATAAACGCGGATTAGATCAAGACAAGAACCAGACGTATTAGGCCATCAGATCGTTAGTGCTCCTGGTGATTCTGCTGATCGGCGTTCATTCGAGTTCATCCGCGGCAGGTTAGTTTAGTCCCTGAGTTCAGCAATCACGATCGGCGATGTGAGTGTCTTGTGAACGGGACACTTATGCGCGATCTCCTGGAGACGCGTAAGCTGCTCTTCGGTCAGGTTTCCTGTAAACGAAACTGAGCGCTCAATGCGATGCACGTATCCGTCTTTTGAGTCTCCACACTCGAGACAGTCAGCCGCATGAATTCTTTGTTGGCGCAGTCGCACGGTCACGCGTTCGAGTGGCCAATTTTTTCTCTTCGCGTACAAGCGGGTGGTCATTGAGATGCAACTACCAAGCGCGCCGAGTATCAGCGAATATGGGTCGGGGCCTGCGCCTTCGCCGCCAAGTTCCAGTGGTTCGTCGGTGATAACAGTTTGGCTGGTGCCATAGCGAACTTCGTTTTGCAGGTTTGATAGAGAGGTCACAATTACTTCGCTCATCTTACACACTCCTGAGGAGACCGGATTGGAACCAGAACATTCTGCTCTTACTCGCCGCTTGCAGTCATCTCTTTTGTACCGCTAAACTCACTGGCGCTCCGTTCAAGCAATATTCACAACAATCATTTTCGCGAGACAATCTTGCGATCTCCGAGGCGACATTAATGAAGATTCATGAGTATCAAGGTAAGGAACTACTGCGAAGGTTTGGTGTGCCCGTGCCGCGCGGCATAGTCGCGCGCACACCCGATGAAGCATATCAGGCAGCCAAAGAACTCGGCACCGACATCGCGGTTGTCAAAGCTCAGATTCATGCGGGCGGACGCGGCAAGGGCGGCGGCGTCAAACTGGCGAAGAGTCCGGAAGAGGCGCGCGATATCGCTGAAAAGATGCTGGGCATGAAGTTGGTGACGCACCAGACTGGACCAGAGGGTCGCGAAGTGCGCGTGCTGCTGATCGAAGAAGGCTTGCCGATAGACAAGGAGTTTTACCTCGGCATTGTTTTGGATCGAACTTCGGGGCGGCCGGTGTTTATGGCTTCCCAGGCAGGCGGCATGGACATCGAAGAAGTTGCGGCAAACACTCCGGAAAAGATATTGAAGGAGACGGTTGACCCAGCAGTTGGTTTTCGCGCGTTTCAGGCGCGCAAGTTGGCGTTCGGGTTGGGAATTGGTTCCGACCTGATTGGCCAGGCAGTGAAGTTCATGCAGTCACTTTACACGGCGGCCGAACAAATGGACGCGTCGCTAATGGAGATCAATCCGTTTCTCCTAACGAAAGACAATCGCCTGATAGCGCTCGATGCAAAGGTCAACTTCGACGACAACGCCATGTTTCGTCACAAAGACTTTCTCGAGCTGCGCGACTTGAACGAAGAAGAGCCGCTCGAAATCGAAGCCTCTAAATTCGATCTGAACTACATCAAGCTCGACGGCAACATCGCCTGCATGGTAAATGGCGCCGGCCTTGCAATGGCGACGATGGACATCATCAAACTCGCCGGGGGCGAACCCGCAAACTTTCTCGACGTTGGTGGCGGTGCTTCGCAGGAACGTGTCGAAGCTGCGTTTCGAATACTGCTCGCTGATGAAAACGTCAAGGCGGTTCTGATAAATATCTTCGGTGGCATTGTTCGTTGCGACATGGTCGCGCGTGGCGTAGTGGAAGCAGTCAAGAAGCTGGGTATCGAGGTCCCTGTCGTTGTGCGGCTTGAAGGAACAAACGTCGAAGAAGGCCAGCGTGTGATTCGCGAATCAGGTTTAAACTTTACGGTTGCTAATGGGATGAAGGATGCGGCGGAAAAGGTAGTAACGCTGGCGGCGTAGACAAGGGCTGAGGGATGAAGGCTGAAATGGTTGTCCTCGAAACTATAAACGTTTGACTCCCAGCGGAGTCAGGAGCATTCCTCCTCTAATTAGAATGCACTACGGCAAAATATTCCGAGTCGTCCTTCAAGTCAGTCGCTTCGGACTCGCGGCATTATTTCTCGTCACCGCCGGGGCAAAACTTTGGATTGTCAAAGGGTTCGCGGCAAATGTAGGCGAACTACTCGCTGCCTCGGGCTTCAATTATGCGCGCTGGATGTGGCCGGTTGCTGTAGGTGTCATTGTTCTTGAACTGATCGCCGCGGCACTGCTTCTGATTTCGCGGACAGTTCGCATTGGCGCTTTGATCGCCGCGTCGATGCTCATTGGTTTTGCCGGCTACGCGCTCTATTACGTTTACGTGTTACACGGTGAGCCGCTCGAATGCGGTTGCTTTGGTGGAATCATCGCAAGCCAGTTGGGCGTGAAAACTACCCTGCGCAATCTCGTCTTGCTTGTTCCCGCGCTGCTTGTCCTAATCGGTTATCGACGATCCCCGCAACGGACAATCGCAGCCGACAGAAATGACGCTATGGCCTGAATCGACTGGAGACTCTGTGGCAACAATCTCATTCTGGGGCGGCGTGGGCACCGTAACCGGATCAAAATATCTCATCGAAACTGATCGCGCTCGCGTGCTCGTTGACTGCGGGATGTTTCAGGGACTGAAAGAGCTGCGCGAACGTAACTGGCAGGAACCTCCTTTCGATCCTCGTTCAATTGATGCGGTTCTCATCACGCATGCGCACATTGATCACACCGGATATTTGCCGCGTCTCGTCAGACAAGGTTTCAAAGGCCCGGTTTACTGCTCGCGTGGCACCGCCGACCTCTTAAAGATCCTTCTGCCTGACGCGGGGCGCTTGCAGGAAGAAGAAGCGGACTATCGCAACCGTCACAAGCTTACCAAGCACCAGCCGGCATTGCCGCTGTATACCGAGAAAGACGCCTTTGCGACGCTTGAGCTAATCAGGTCGGTCGCGAACACGGGCGAATCTTTCGACGTCGCCAAAGGTATTCGCGCTGAGTTTCGGATTGCCGGCCACATACTCGGTTCAAGCCTGGTCCTGGTTGAGATCGAAGGCCTAGGAGACGATCGCAGCGGACGCCGCATACTCTTCTCCGGAGACCTGGGCCATTACGATCAGCCGATCATTCGCGATCCGGTCTCACCGCCTGCATGTGACTACCTGCTGGTGGAATCCACATACGGCGATCGACTTCACGATCCTGAAAACCCCAAGGACGCACTCAAGCGCATCATCAACGACGTGGCGCATCGCAACGCTCCGTTGTTGATTCCCGCTTTCGCAGTCGGTCGCACACAGGAGATTGTTTACTTGATTCGCGAGTTGGAAGACGAAAAAGCAATTCCTGTCCTGCCCGTCTGTCTTGACTCGCCGATGGCGGCTGCAGCAACTGCCGCTTACGCAAACCGCACGGAAGAGCAGGACGAAGACTACGCGAGCGTGCTTGCCAGACCCGAGCATCCACTTCGGACCCACTCAATGATCACCTGCTCCTCGAAGGAAGAATCGAAGCGCATCAGTGAGGCCCGCGGGGCGCGTGTGATTGTGAGCGCTTCAGGCATGATGACTGGCGGACGTGTCCTCCATCATGCGCAGCGGTTGTTGCCTGATCCGGAAACGACGCTCCTCTTTGTCGGTTATCAAGCAGCGGGCACGCGCGGACGGCGAATCCTGGATGGCGAGCCGGAAGTAAAAATATTTGGACAATGGGTGCCGGTGCGTTGCCGCATCGAACGCATTGGTAGCTTCTCTGCCCACGCTGATTGGAAAGAGATAATTCGTTGGCTCGAAGGCATGCCGTCAGCGCCGCGCCACACATTCCTGACTCACGGCGAGCCCGTGGCGGCTGGCGCGATGGCCGGACATATCAAAGACCGATTTGGTTGGACAGTTGAAGTGCCGGTTTACGGTCAGCAGTTTGAACTGTCGTAAGGAAGTCTCTCCTTTGAGTGCGCCGACCTGTCGGCGCTTTGGCCACCGCGCCCATCCCATTTCGTCGTAACGTCAACCCGCTGCAGGCCAAAGCGGTGACAGGTCACCGCACTCGAAGGAGCTGGCTTCTATCATCTGTTCTTTGTGCGTTCACGTCGCAGTTGCTATACTCCGCGCTCATTTTGCAATTTATTTTCGTTTTCGGGAGCAGTACACTTGAGCATTCTCGTCGATAAAAACACGCGTCTGGTGGTGCAGGGACTCACCGGCAAAGAGGGTACGTTTCATGCCAAGCAGATGGTTGAGTATGGAACGAACGTCGTTGGCGGTGTGACGCCGGGCAAAGGTGGAACCACGCATGAGGGCATTCCCGTATTCAACACTGTCGCCGATGCGGTGAAGCAAGCGGGTGCGAATGCATCGGTGATCTACGTGCCGCCGGCATTCGCGGCTGATGCGATCATGGAAGCCGCCGACGCCGGTATCCCGGTTGTCGTTTGCATTACTGAAGGAATCCCGACCCTGGACATGGTGAAGGTGAAGGAATATCTCAGCGACAAAGCGACGCGACTGATTGGACCAAACTGTCCCGGCATCATCAGCCCGGGCAAATGCAAGATTGGAATCATGCCGGGCCACATTCATCGCGAAGGGCGCATCGGCGTTGTTTCGCGTTCCGGCACGTTGACCTACGAAGCAGTGGGACAATTGACAGCGCTGGGAATGGGCCAGTCAAGCGCGATTGGCATTGGTGGAGATCCGATAATCGGCACCACGCACGTCGATGCGCTGCGCTTGTTTCAGGACGACGACGAAACTGATGGGATCGTAATGATTGGCGAAATTGGCGGCACGGCTGAAGAAGAAGCGGCAGCGTTTGCCAAAGCAAATGTTACCAAGCCAATCGTCGCCTTCATCGCCGGACAAACCGCGCCGCCGGGACGCCGCATGGGACACGCAGGCGCGATCATTGCCGGCGGCAAAGGAACGGCGGCTGAGAAAATGGCGGCGCTTACTGCAGCAGGAATTCATGTGGTGAAGTCTCCGGCAGATATTGGGACGGGAATGAAGGAAGCGCTAAGCCGCTGAGCTTTGTACTTTGTACTTTGAAGTCACTACTTCAGGCCGGATGTTATTCAAGACTGACCAAGGTTCTTGAACCGGTCAAAAGTACAAAGCTCAAAGAACTAAGTTCAAAGCTAATAATGAGAAACTTAAAGGAAATGAAGAACAGTGGGTAACTTAACATTTGCAATTATCAAACCTGACGCGGTGCGCGCAGGCCATACTGGTAACATCATTCAACGAATCACTGACGCCGGCTTCAAACTACGCGCGATGAAAATGCTGCACCTGAGTTTGCGGGAAGCAGAAGGCTTCTACGCTGTACATCGCGAGCGGCCATTCTTTGCGGGCTTAACCGAATTCATGTCGAGTGGCCCCTGCGTCGTGATGGCGCTCGAAAAGGACGGCGCGGTGAAAGCGTGGCGAGATTTGATGGGCGCTACCGATCCGGCGAAAGCTGAGGCGGGAACGATTCGCAAGGAGTTCGGCGGATCAGTTGGAGAGAATGCCACCCACGGCTCCGACTCTGACGAGAACGCGGCCATTGAGATAGCATATTTCTTTAGCCGCCTTGAACTCGTGTGAAGGTCATTAGACCAAAGCGGCGACCATTCGCTGCCCTTTAAATACTATGAGGCGCTGCCCCAAATGCAATCAGGTATTTACAGATGAGTGGTTGACCTTCTGCACTCAGGACGGCACCACACTTGTCGATGTGGCAGGCGCAGCAAACGATCCGCCACCCACGCTGGTTCGTCCCATGCCACCGAGCGTGAGTCCGACCGAGCAAACGACGCTCGATATGCCTGACCGTTACGCGCCGCCGCCGGCGCAGTACATTCCGCCGGCGCCGATTCAGTCCGGCTGGGCGCCGCCGCCGCCGCCGCCTTCCTATCCGGCTAAGCCGCAACAGACACTCGCCGTCACTTCGATGATTTTGGGAATTGCCAGCGTAACGCTCGGGCTCTGTTGTTATTTTGGCATTCTGACGGCGCCGATTTCCCTGGTGCTGGGCATCGTCTCGCTAGTACAGATTAAAAACGATCCGACGAAATTTGGCGGCAAGGGTTTCGCAATCGCCGGTCTGATCACGAGCGGACTCTATTTCGGAATTCTGTTACTGATAGTCTTATTTTACGGAATTGGTTTCATCATGAGTGGCGGACACTAACATTCCGCGCCTCTTGACGCGTCGCGAAGTCGAGTCAGGTCGCTAACACACGAAATCCACGCTAAGATTGAGCGTCTCCAAAACGCAATTCTGACCATGTGAAAGAGAAGCGACCTTGAAGCGCTGCCCAACCTGCAACAAAACCTTTAGTGAAGAGCACTTGAGTTTCTGTGTCGAAGACGGCACACCATTAGTAAATTCCGAATCGCCTGCTGACGAAGCGACTGTGGTTCGGTCGGCGCCGAAGGACAGTTCGCCGATCTCAAACCAATCAGGTGCGCCTGGTTCGAGTGGTTATCAACCGCCCGGTTCAGACGCTCCTCCCGGGTCTTCCAATCAAGGTAAGCGAAAAGTGTGGCCCTGGATTGTCGCGGCCCTGGCGATAGTTTTTGTGTTTGTCGGGCTGGGCATCGCAATGGTATGGAAGATTGGGAATATCACAAGGCGTTACCGGGACATGGAGAGGCGAAGTAGTTTCAACGTTAATTCAAATAGTGGAACCAACTCGAATTCGAACCTGAATTCAAATTCACCGAACCGGAACGAAAACAACTCAACCGAGGAAGACACAACGCCGCCGCCAACGGATGAAACGGAAGTGTTGTCGAACCTGACTGACCTGGAACACGAGTGGACTGTAGCCAACATCAACGCAGACACGAAGAAACTCGACCGCATCCTCGCCGACGACTATGTCGGGACCACGGAAGGGAAAACCCAGGGCAAGGCGGAATACCTGAAGACGATCAAACGCGACACCGCCATCCAGAAGTGGAACTTTGAGGATTTGAACGTCACCCTGAAAGGCGATCGTGCTACGCTAATGGGAACGTTACGGCTGGACGTCAAGGACGAGCAGGGTCAGATCCGTCCGGCAGCTTTTCGGTTCACCGATAAATTCGTTTGGCGGGACCGAAGATGGCAGGCCACCGGTTCGGAAGTGTTTCCCTTAAAGACAGACGGGTGACCGAAGACTGGTTGAGCCGCGCGGGTAATCGTAGCGGTCGCCGCTCGTCGGTCTGCGGTCGAGGCTTCAAAAACATGTCAATCATCAGCGATGTAATCGACTCAACCAAAGCAATCATCCAGGGAATGGGTTTGACCTTGTCCTACATTCCCAGGCAGAAATGGACGGTCCAGTATCCCGAAGAACCAGTCACCGTGCAGCCACGTTACCGGGGACAACATCTGTTGCACGTGGATGATCTGGGCAGAGAAAAATGCGTGGCTTGTTTCCTTTGCGCCGCCGCCTGTCCTTCTGATTGCATTTACATCGTCGCCAAAGATGATCCGCGTTTGCCAGAGGAACGCATTGGGGTCGATGAGCGCTACGCCGAGGTTTACAACATCGACTACGGCCGTTGCATATTCTGCGGCTACTGCGTCGAGGCCTGTCCCAAGGACGCGATCACTCACGGATATAATTTCGAACTTTCGGTTTACAACCGCGCCGACCTGCTGAAGACCAAGGACGACTTACTAATCACCAGGCAGGTACAGTCGAAGAATTATCGCGTGGCTTCTTCTACAGAAGACGTAGACTCGGAATACAAGGAAGTCTGAGGCGAAGGGTTAGAGGTTGTAACGATCGAAGACAAGATTTTCCATTTGTCATTTGAAATTTATCATTCGTCATTGAAGAACGGGTCACCCGAAACCTCGATTCGAAGCGGGAGAGGCTGATTGCTTCCTGGAGGCTCTTCGTGGTGGAACCAAATGACAAATGAAAAATTTCAAATGACAAATGGAAAATTTCCTTTTGGCCCGTGATTTCTGAAATCCGCTCTCTGCGCTATGGCTAACCGCGAACTTCATTACCACTGGGAATACGACCTAAAAGCCAGTTCGGAACAGTTGTGGCCGTTCGTCTCGGACACGAATCGTTTCAATCGCGACACGGGCGTGCCTTCTGTCGAGCCTGCGAAAACGCCTCGCGAGCGGTTGCGAAACGCGCGCCGGCGCTTGCGTCTCTCAATGTATGGGATGGCAGTCGAATGGGAAGAGCAGCCGTTTGAATGGATCAGGCCCGCGCGTTTCGGGGTCGTGCGTACTTACAGCAGAGGACCGATAACAGAACTGCGCGCGCTCGTCGAACTGAAGCCGCGAACCAATGGCGGCACGAGGCTCAGTTACGACTTCCGCGTGAAGCCCAAGTCTCCGGTGAGCGCGTTTCTGGTCTCGCTGCAAATAAGACTTTCGGGTGCACAGCGCTTCGCCAGGGCCTTTCGAAACTATGACCAGCTTGCGACTACTGACGTTGAAGTCCAGCCGGAGACGAAAGTTGAGTTAGACGCTGCGGCTCGGAATCGTCTTGAGGTAATTGCGGAGAAATTGCTTGGGGAAGGAGTGTCTGCGGAAGTTACCGATCAGCTCGTGAAACTGGTTGGCAGCGCTGACGACTTCAATCTCGCCCGCATTCGTCCCTACGCATTGGCGGATGAATGGAAGTTGCCGCGCCGCGCCGTGTTGGAAGCTTGCCTGCGTTCGACGCGGTTTGGTTTGCTTGACTTGCAGTGGGAGCTGCTCTGTCCCTTGTGTCGCGGCGCCGGAGAAACTGGCAAATCGCTCAGTGAGATTAGTTCGCAGGTGCATTGCGAAACCTGCCGCATCGATTTCACAGTCAACTTCGATCGTTTCGTTGAAGTGACCTTCCGGCCGAACGCACTGTTGCGACAAGTTCCATCACAAAACTTCTGCATGGGTAGTCCGCAGAAAACGCCGCACATCGTTGCCCAACAATTATTGCCGGCCCGCTCTGAACGAGAGTTGTCGCTGCCGCTTGAGCCAGGACGGTATCGTCTGCGCGCGTTGGAACTCTCGGGTGGACAGGACGTGAGCGTGACTGACGAGGGCGCGGCGACCGCAAGCGTCACGATCGCGGACGCGGGTTGGCCTGATCACGAACTCAAACTCGCTACACAGTCGACGTTGAAAATGGAAAATGCGACGGAGTCCGAACAACTGTTGATACTCGAGCGCCTCGCGTGGAGCGATCAATCGGCGACGGCTGCGGAAGTGACGGCGCTGCAGATGTTTCGTGATTTGTTTGCCAGCGAAGCGCTCCGACCAGGAGAACAAATCTCTGTGGGCACCTTGACAGTCTTATTTACCGACCTCAGAAACTCGACGCAACTTTATCGTGAGATTGGTGATGCCACCGCATTCGGCCGTGTCATGAACCATTTCGACGTACTCCGAAGAGTGATCGCGGAAGAAGATGGAGCGCTGGTTAAGACGATTGGTGATGCCGTAATGGCAGTGTTTCGTCGCCCGGCCTCAGCGTTGAAAGCAATGTTGAGCGCGCAGGAAATGTTAGCAATGCCCGGCGCGGGAGTTGCACCGCTCACGTTGAAAGCAGGAGTTCACACTGGGCCATGCATCGCGGTTACACTTAACGACCGGCTCGATTACTTTGGTTCAACCGTAAACATGGCTGCACGTCTCGAAGGGCTGTCGACCGGCGATGACGTGATCATCTCGCGAGCGCTGTACGAAGATCCGGAGGTGCGCGAATTTATCGCGAGCGAAGGCATGCAGGCCACGCCGTTTGAAATGTTATTGAAGGGTTTTCAGGAAGAACGATTTGAATTGTGGCGCGTTAGCAGGAGCGCCAAACAATTGGCGGCAGATTGATATAGGCTTGGGTCTTTGGTGCTTTGAACTTTGTGGTTGGTGTTTCTGATCGTGTGCTAGCTTTCAAAAGACAAAATACAAAGTTCAAAACACCAAATCCAAAGACCCAACATTCCAAAATGTCTCTTTTAGAAGCACGCAAAGTTTCGAAGGTCTACCAAATGGGAACGACGAGTGTGACCGCGCTCGACGATGTTTCCCTCCAGATGAACGAAGGCGAGTTTGTGTCAATCCAGGGGACATCGGGTTCAGGCAAGAGCACTTTGCTAAACATGGTCGGTGGCCTCGACCATCCCACTAGCGGTGACGTGTTGTTCAACGCAAAGCCGTTGGGACCGTTCAGCAAGAAAGAGATGGCCCGCTACCGTCGTTACTCCGTTGGCATGATCTTTCAAAACTTCAACCTGATTCCCACCATGAGCGCGGAAGAGAACGTGGGACTTGCACTCGCGTTTGGCGGAATTCGTGGAGCCCAACGCCACCAGCGCGCGGCGGAGTTGCTGGGCCGAGTGGGTCTGGCGGACCGGCTGACGCATCGTCCAGCGGAACTTTCCGGAGGCGAACAACAACGCGTGGCCATTGCCCGGGCGCTGGCGAACAACCCCAGGGTTTTGCTGGCAGACGAGCCAACCGGGAATGTTGATTCGACGCGCGCGCGTGAACTGCTTGCACTCCTGCGGGAAATGGTTGATAAGGACTCGCTGACCATACTAATGGTCACGCATGATCGCGAACTGGCGACCAGTTTCTCGGACCGCATAATCCTGATGAAAGACGGACGAGTGATGAACGAATGATGGATGCGGGATGCTGAAAGCTGAAGGGTTCAGCGGAAATAAACAAAGAGTCCCTTGCTTCGTTCATCAATCGCGTATTCCGCATTCATCAATCCCCTGAGGTTCCTATGTCAAACGAAATGACACTCGAGGCGCTGCGTTCAGTGCCGCTCTTCGCGTCGTTGACGGACGCGGCCGCGATTGAGCTCCGCAATTTGCTGGCGACGAAAGACGTTCCGGCGAGTACTCAGCTCTTTCACAAGGATGATAGCGGCGACGCGATGTACCTCATCGAGAAAGGCCGCGTGCGCATCAGCATTGTCGACGAAGATCGAAAAGAGATAACGCTTGCCGAATTGGCCCAGGGAGATTTTTTTGGTGAGATGTCGATCATCGATGGACGGAAACGCTCTGCCGACGCAAAGATGATTGAAGACGGGCGGCTGGCTGTGCTTTCGCGGCCTGATTTCCTGGCGTTTGTGCGCGCCAATCCGGACGTGGCGCTCGGAATGTTGGGCGCACTTACTGACCGGCTGCGGCGCACTGACGAACTGATACGTTCGCGCGTATCCCGAAATGCCAACGAGGAAGAGCGGAAGCGGGCCACAGTGGCTGATCGCGCTGCAGACTTGATCGCGGAATTTGGCGGCAGTTGGAAGTTTATCGGCGTCTCGATCGGTCTGATCGTTTTCTGGATCGTGTTCAACTCGGTCATCCTTTTCAACGGGTTCGATCCGAAGCCGTATCAAATGTTGAATCTGGTGCTGGCGGTGATCGCGGGAATGCAGGCCCCGATCATCATGATGTCGCAGAATCGGCAAGGCGAGAAAGATCGGCTGCGCGCAGACCTCGATTATCGCGTCAACCTGAAAAACGAACTCTCCCTCGCTGAAGTCTTGCGGCGTCTGGACGTTTTGGAAAGTGAGCGACTGCCAAAGTTGTTTGAAGATCAGAACGCGCGGCTATCGCCGGCCCGCGAGTCTCAAGCCTCAACCCCCAGGTCCCAGGCCGGATCGAATTCGCCTTAAGTCTTGGCGCGGTGGAAAAAAATCTAGACGTTTAGCGAGCCTCGGAAGCCCCTGGCGGCATAGTAGGATTCTGCGCCGTTGTGATACATAAAGACATTGTCGTAGCGAAAATCGGCAAAGAGAGCCCCACCAAGTTTTCTTATATCAGAAGGTGTTGTTACCCAGCTAGACGTTTTCGTATCGAACTTTCCAAGTTTCTGCAACCCCCGATACTGTTCTTCCGTTAAAAGCTCAATGCCCATGGCAGCTGCCATATCAATAGCGTTATTTTTTGGTTTATGCTCTTTCCTTGACTCCAGCGCTTGGCGGTCGTAACAAAGACTTCGGCGGCCATTAGGGCTTTCCGCCGAACAATCATAAAAAATGTATTCGCCCGTTCTTTTATCATGACCAACAATATCCGGTTCACCGCCAGTTTTTTCCATCTCATGGAGTGACCAAAGTTTTTCAGTCTTAGCTTCCAGCTTTGCTTGTACCTTAGCCCATTGAAGACCTTTATGACGTTTCATGTTTTTCTCAAATCGGGCCTTCAATGCGCTGAGTAGTTCTTCACCCTGCTCTGGTGACAACTTCTTTTTATTGCTATTAATGTTGCTCATACTTTTTATTTATCCCTCTTGAACAGGTGTGTCAAGCGTATAATCGCCTAAATTTATTTAGTGAAGGTTCTTTCTCTGTGTTGCTGCCAACGCCAATGGATCGCAAGAAGCATTATTCACACTCAGCATGGTTGTCAAAGCAATTTTCTTCGACTTCAACGGCGTCATCATCGATGACGAGCGCATCCATCTAAGAGCCTATCGAGAAGTCTTGCTCGACAAAAGCGTTCCGCTCACAGACGAAGACTATTTCGCCTCATTGGGCATGGATGATAAGGCCTTCGTGCAGGCCGCCTACGCGCGAGCCGGACAATCGCTGAGTGAGGAAGTGATGCATCTTCTGATCAAGCGCGAACATGAACTGCATCGCGAGTTCATCACAAATGAATTCCCGGTTTCTACCGCAGTGATTACCTTCATCAAAGCAGCCGCGCGTCGTTATCAACTTGGAATCGTCAGCATGGCTGAGCGCAGCGAGATAGACTTCGTGCTTGGGGTTGCCGGGCTTACCGATCCGTTTTCGATTATTGTCAGCGCCGAGCCCGGGCTAAGACACAAGCCGGCGCCCGATTGTTATCAACGTGGGCTCGACATGTTGAATGAAAAACGCCGCGGTGCTCGAGAACTGCCCCTGACGGCGAAGGAATGCCTGGCGATCGAGGACGCACCGCCGGGTATTGAAGCCGCGCGCGGCGCAGGCATGCGTACGCTGGGCATCACGACTACTGTTTCAGCGGAACAACTGCGTGCCGCCGGCGCGGAGGTTGTGACTGCGAGCCTGGCTGATTGGACCGTCGATGCGGTCCATCATCTGTTTGCATAAAGAAGGGAAACGGGGACCTCTTCCCGTTTTTGTGGACATGCGTCTTCTCGACATCCTTAAGTTGGCTTTGCGAAACCTGCGGCAGGCGAAACTGCGCGCGATACTCACGACGATGGGGGTGATTGTCGGCGTGGCAGTAATCGTCACGATGGTATCTTTTGGCCTCGGGCTCCAACAAAACATGCTCTCGCGTTTCAAGGCCCTCGATCTCTTCAACGAGATTCAGGTGTTTGGACGAAGCATTGGTGATCTGGTATCCGTCAGGGCGCAGAGCAACTCTACGCGAAGTGAAAACGGCCCAGGCGATCGCCGTTCGCGTTTGAAGCCCGACGCGCAGCCGACGCGAATTCTGGATGACGCTGCGATTGCCGAGATCGCCAAAATTCCGGGTGTCGCATACGTCGAACCCAGCCTGATGATTTTTACTTACGTCAGGACCAACGGTCACTCGCAGGTCGAATCGATCGGCGGCACATCGGTTCCTAACGCAAATTCGCGTTTCAAGGAGTTCATCGCCGGACAGATGATTTCTGCGCTAAACGCAGACGAGGCCGTCGTCAATGACACGTTCGCGAGCGATTTTGGTTTTAAGAAACCTGAAGACGCTATCGGCACGACATTAGAGTTTCTGGCTGCCAACGAACCTGCCAAAGATTCCTCGAAACCCAGCGAAGCCGAAACTGCGCCACCAACGTTTTTCGGACTGCCGCTCGAAGAAAATATTTCTTCTGACGCGGAAAACGACGCGCTCGTCGCCAAAAAATTTCGCATCGTTGGCGTCTTAAATAATCAGGTGAAAGAAGGGGCAGGGCAGGGCGGCGTACGCGGACTGTTTCCCGGCGCGCATATTTATATTCCGTTGCCGGCGGCCCGCCAATGGTCGATTGATCATCGCGGACCGATGAATCAGGTGGCGCTGGCGTTGGCGCGCGAAAGCGGTTCGCTGGGCAATTCGGAAAGTGAAGGCTACGATTCGGCGATCGTTCGCGTTAACGATCCACTGGCCTTGACTGAAGTACGAAAGCGTCTTAAGGAGTTGGGCTTCGCGAGCTTCTCGATCGTGGATCAGTTGGAACAGTTTCGCACTGTGTTCCTGATTATCGATTCTGTGCTGGGATTGCTGGGTGGTATCTCGCTGTTGGTCGCTTCGTTCGGGATCGCCAACACAATGATCATGTCAATTCTCGAGCGCACGCGCGAGATTGGAATCATGAAGGCAATCGGCGCTGAGGACCGCGAGATCAAGTTGATCTTTTTTGTTGAGGCGGCGGTGCTGGGTTTGTTTGGCGGAGTTATCGGCGTCTTTGCCGCCTGGGCCATTGATGCGATTGCCAATCGGCTAGCCTATCGCTTCATTCTGAAACCGCAAGGCGCATCGTTTGTCGACTTCTTCTCACTGCCACCTTGGCTCTCGCTTGGAGCCATTCTGTTTGCGCTAGTCGTTTCGATACTAGCCGCGCTGTATCCAGCCGCACGCGCTGCGCGCATCGATCCCGTGCGGGCGTTGCGTCATGATTGATTAGTGGGAGCGCAGGCATCTTGCCTGTTTCGTGGCAACGAACAATGGCAGGCTGCCTGCGCTCCCAGCAACGTCTACTCAGTTGGTGGCGGCGGCGCAACTGGCTTAGTCATCTTCCGCTTAGGTTTTGGTTTCGCCATCATCATCGGCTTCGGATTCCAGAAGGCCGGATCGCCGTCAGCCATAGCCTTATCTACATAACTCATCGACGGCGTCATCCAATAGGTGCTGACATCGCTCGACATGACTGCGTCGCTCACCGCTTTGTCAGCGTCCTTTTTCTGGTCGTCGCTCATTGAGGCGCGGACTCTCATGCCAATCGGATCGTCTAATTCCGCCAAAGATTTCATTGGCCTGAAAATCAGATAGGTGCCACCCGGCGCTCCCGAGATTACCTGGAAAACGGCGACGTGCAGATTGTCGACCTTTACTTTTTGACGAGCGACGTTGATTACCTTCTGCACGTAGTCGGCGTATTGGGCGTCATGACCGGGGCGAATGCGCGTGGTGGTGATTTGGAAGTAACGCATGGTCCGAATATCCACACCGCCGTTGTAACTCAATTCCGGTCGGTACACGGCTAACATATCGCGCATCGCCGCGTGTAACACCGGTGCTTCTTTATTGAGACGGTCTAGTTCAGCTTTTGTGCTACCGCTGGCCCCGGACATTTTCTTGTCGGTGCCGTTGAGAATGTCTTCAAGTTCCTTAAACGAATCGGAGCCGGTAATGTAAACAACTTCGTTCTCGCTGCCGGCTACGGGCACCAGCGCGATGCGATGGTTTGGAGTGTCCAGCGTTCTGAAAATGCTGGCAAAGCTGGCTGAATGTTTAGTGTGCGCGTCCATCATTCCGGGCTTGATGTCTTCACGGACGACGTAAAGAACTTTTGGCGGGCCATGCATCGCCGCGTCCTGCGCAAAGACCTGGTTGAATGCAGTAAGCAGAGTGATAACTACTAAGAACAGGAGAGACTTCTTCATAAACAATTACCTCCGGGGGTTGCGGTTGACGTTGATTGATTTCGCAGTACGCTTCTGGACAAATCGAGCGACTACGACTGTTGCTAAGAACTAAAGACGTTGGCTGATACTCGCAGGGCTGGTAGCCCGGCTGCACATCGAAGAAACAATGCGCGAAGTAGATCGCCCAGCAGATTCAGGCGTAATAGAATGTCTTGAAGGCTGAATGGGCGGCGGAACGATACGACGATGCCGGCAGCAAGTCAATGTCTGTGACGCAAACGGTAGTGCGATATTTTGAAGCTAAAAGGTCTCAACGGCGATCAGGATGGCGAGGTTCAGAAAAAGATGTTGATAGGCGGCCACGCGGAGAATATGAACCGCTCAAAAACGATGTCCCATCCGGCCGCCCTAGAAAGACAAAACACCAAGGTTTGTATTAAGGCGGTGACTCTAATTGTGCGGGGACGCATCATTGCTGGAATGGTATCTAGGTCATGTCACAGACTCAAGAGCGGACTTCAAGTTCGAAAAACTGCCGACGCAAACTAACAGTTTGAGTTACAACTTGCTCCCGCAGTGATTGCAGAAGCGTGACGCCGGATCTTTGAGAACCGAGCCACAAGCAGGGCAGGCAACTTTGAAGTTTGCTCCGCAGGCGGAACAGAAGCTTGCGTCGCTGGAGTTTGCAGCGCCGCAACTGCCGCAACGTCCCGGCAAAGGCGGCACGTAGCCGCCCGCTTTGCGCGCGAGGTGTGCTTCGACTATCTTCCAGGCGTCTTCAGTAAGTTTGTATTGCCAGTAAGCGCCGAGGGCCGGAAGGGCCAGCAACAGCCCGGCGGAAATGAGTACGGCCACCGCGGCTACCGCAGCTTTGTCTAACCACTTCTGCATGCCCATCTCGACGCGTGTGCCGCCGGCTTCGGGCGTGATCTTGATTGTCAACGCCGCCGAGAGCCCGGTAAGATCGCGCAACGTGCTAGACTTTCGTGCTTGCACAACTGTGGTCGACGAAACGTGCATTGTTTGCACTTCATAATCCTGATCAAAAAAGGTACTAAGCTCTGCGACGAGTTTGAAGACATCTGCTTCAACGCCGGGATAATATCTGCTGTCCATCGATGCGGTTCCTTTCGCGGTCGGTGACTGGCCTTTACGATCAGGCTGCGAACATTGTTCAATGTGAATGTCTAAAACGTCCGAATTGGGGAAACTACAAAAATGAAATTCACGCGCCGCACGGTCGCCATCGGGTTGACCCTCGCGTTCCTGAGCAGTTCCGCAAACCTCCGCGCCGTTTTTTCACAAAGCCCGGCCACGCCCGCAGCAACTCTCGACGGGTTTTCGCCCGCGGGTTCAACTGAAGAACGTAGCTGGGAAGAAGATTTTCGTGCGGTGCCGGCGCCAGATTCGGCTCGGGAGCATTTGCGACGGTTGACTGCGGAGCCCCACGTTGCCGGAACGAAAGAAGACTACTCGACCGCAGTCTACGTGCGAGATCAGATTCGCAGCTATGGCATTCCTTCCGAGCTCAAAGAATATGAAGTGCTCCTGCCTTATCCGAAACAGCCGGGAATCGTGGAATTGGTTCGGCCGCGGCGGGAGATGTTGACTGCCAGGGAACCGGCCATCGCTGAGGATCCGACGTCTTCAAATCCGAAGATCATTCCGCTATTCAACGGCTACAGCCCGAGCGGCGATGTCACCGCGCCGCTGGTTTACGTTAACTACGGTTTGCCTCCCGATTATGATGCCTTGAAGAAATTGGGCGTGGACGTGCAGGGAAAGATCGCGATTGCGCGCTACGGCAACTCGTTTCGCGGTGTGAAAGCGAAAGTTGCGGAAGATCACGGCGCGGTTGGCCTGATTATTTATTCCGACCCGGCCGATGATGGCTACATGAAGGGCGACGTTTACCCGAATGGTCCCTGGCGTCCAGCGGGTTCTGCGCAGCGAGGTTCGGTACAATTTTCCTTTATCGCACCGGGCGATCCGTTGACTATCGGAAAACCTGCAGTGCCTGGCGTGCCACGGATCAAGATGGAAGAAATGACAACCGTGCCACGCATTCCTGTCCAACCAATTTCCTATGGCGACGCGCGAAGATTGCTGGAACCACTGCGCGGTCCGGTGCGGCCAAAGGGTTTCCAGGGTGGTCTGCCATTTCCATATCATGTTGGCGGCACGGACTATGTTCGCGTGCACTTAAAAACGTCAATGGATTTCCAGGTGCGAAAAATCTGGGACGTGATCTCACGCATCGACGGCGCTGAAGAAAAAGATCGTTGGGTGGTAATGGGGAACCACCGCGATGCCTGGGTCTTCGGGGCAGTAGATCCAAACAGTGGTACGACCGCGATGCTCGAAACGGCCCGCGGTTTCGGCGCCCTGTTGAAGAAAGGTTGGAAGCCACGACGTTCGATTGTTCTTTGTAGTTGGGATGGAGAAGAGTATGGCCTGTTGGGATCGACTGAGTGGGCCGAAGACAACGCCGCCGAGTTGAAAGAGAAAGCCGTCGCTTATCTCAACGTTGATTCCGCCGTTTCCGGACCAAACTTTGGCGCTTCGTCGGTGCCATCGATGTGGAGACTTATTCGCGGCGCAACGCGTGACACGAAGGATCCGAAAAGCGGCCAATCGGTTTACGAACAATGGCAGGAACGCGCGCGCGAGGAGGCGCCTGATCCGGAGTTGGCGGCTGCGGATGTAGATTCAAATGCGCCGCTTGCCGAGGCAAGAATCGGTGCACTGGGCGGAGGCTCTGACTTCGCGCCGTTTCTGCAACACCTCGGCATCCCCTCCAGCGACATGGGCTTCGGCGGAGACTACGGCGTCTATCATTCTGCTTACGACTCTTTTTATTGGATGAGCCACTTCGGTGATCCAAATTTCGTCTACCACGCGGCCGCTGCCCAACTTTGGGGCACTGTCGCGATGCGCCTTGCGAATTCCGCCGGCCTACCGCTTGATTATCGCGACTACGCCGCGCAGATACGCGATTACTTTGACCAGTGCATGAAAATTGCCAAACGCCGCAAGCTTACCGCCGGCCTCGATGAGAAGCCGATGATCAAAGCGCTGCAGGGTTTTGCGGATGAAGCCGAGCGCGTCGATAAAGCGCGGCGTGAGACAGTCGCGGAAATTGAGCGCACGCGAGTTGAAGCAAATGATAGTCACCCGCGCGCCGTCGCCAGATTGAGGCGCATCAACGATGCGTTGCTCGCGGCAGAGCGCTCACTAACGGATGAACGCGGGCTGCGCGGGCGCGCCTGGCATGTGCATCAGATTTATGCGCCGGGAACCTTTACCGGTTACGCGGCCCAACCGCTTCCTGATTTTCGTCAGGCGCTCGACGATCGAAACACGAACAACGCGGCCGAGGCGCTGGGTCGGATTGTCGAAGCGATTAATCGTGCCGCAGAGACGCTGCGAAAAGCACGCGATTAGCTTTGGAGTGAAAGGTCACCGCGCTTCGAAGAGTTGTAGCGTGCGGCTGAACCGATTTGTCCTTCCGTCACGCGTTAACTAGCGCCTGCAGAATGTGCGTCGGATATCTAATGTTGTTAAGAACAGCTTCGCAGACTATCAGGTAAATGAGGAGAGAGTCATGAGAAAAAGGTTGTTGGGAACGAGCATGGTGAGTGCTTTAGCGTTACTACTAGTTACGTCTTCCGCCTTGATGGCCCAGCGCACCAGGAATCGTCCGGCAACGGGCGCAGCGGCGCCGGCGCGCACTGATCTAAAGATTACTTATCGAACTGCCACATCGGGACAGTCGATGGAAAATACCACGATGCTCAAAGGAGCGCGTGAACGCTCGGAAATGAAGATGGGTTATGGGCGAGACATCATCAACATTACCCAGTGTGACTTGAAGCGCACCATTCAGATCAGCGACAGCGCGAGAAAGTATGTCATTACGCCGATGGAATCCGTCGACGCTACTGCAAACACCGGACGCGCCGGCGGCGGCACGTCGGGACCGTCGCGAGGTGGCGGCGTCGTTACTTACACAACGACAGCCGTCGATAACGGCGAGCGCAAGGAGATGTTTGGATTTCAGGCTCGACATGTTAAGACGACGCTGGCTATTGAGTCCTCGCCGGACGCCTGCAATCCCATGAGGATGCGGACGGAAACAGATGGCTGGTACATCGATGCTTCGTTTGGTCTCGTTTGTGAGCTGGGTGGCCGGCCAACAATGCCCGGCATGCCCGACCGCGGCGGTTGCCACGATACGGTTCATTTCAATCGACAAGGTGCGGCACGAACGGGCTATGCACTTCAGGAAACGACGACTGTATACGGCCCGGACGGTAGCGTGACCTTCAGCACAACCAAGGAAGTTTTAGAGCTTTCTCGGGAGCCGCTCGATGCCGCACTTTTTGACGTGCCGGCTGGCTACACGGAAGCGAGTAGTGCTCAGGAGTTGGATGCGATGCCTTCGGTAGCGGAGATGACTTCGCAGATGTCCAAAGGACGGCCGCCAGTCGACGACGATCAGAGCAATGCGGCGGCGGGCATGACTTCGAAAGCGCCGGGCAGCATTCGCATCGGCGTGGCCCAGATTAACAATCGAACCGATCACGGTGTTTCGCAGGATTCACTGCGCGCGCGATTGTTGTCAGAAATCCAGGATGGCGGACTCGAAGTCGTTCCTTTGAATGCGATCTCGCCGCGCGAGGCTGAAGCTGAAGCACGAGCTAAGCAATGCGATTTCATTCTCTACACTGACCTAACTGGGTTAAAGACTTCGGTGGCCAAAAGCGTTGGCGGGTTGCTCGGGCGTGCTACCGGCGTCGGCTCAGGAGCGGCGGGCAAGACGGAAGCAAAAGTTGAGTTCCAGCTTTTTGCAGTGGGGGACAGTGCGCCACGTTTGAAATCTTCTGCGACTGCCAAAGAAGAAGGCGATGAGGCCAGCGTGGGCCACGCCCTCGAGCAGGAAGCCAATCAAGTCAGTGCTGAAGTGCGACGGAAGGGTCGCGGCTGAAGGCAAAAAAAGTGATGAGTGATGAGTCAAGAACCTTATTACTGACAGAGCGTTCTTAACTCATTACTCATCATTGCTTTCTTGCCTTACTGTTTCTTTCCTTTTTTTCGGCAGCAGTCGGTGGAGGCAGTTTATTTGCCGCCTGAAGAATTGCTTCGGCGTTCTCCGTTAGCTGATCAAAACTGCCAAGTTCTGCACTTCCGGTCGCCTGCGCCTCGGCAGGTTTCAACTGATCCAGGATACGCGACGCTGCCGCTGCCAAATTGCGCAGGGACTTTGGGATCAGCGGGTTCTTTTCATCGCGCGCGCTGACATCATCGATGTTCGTTATGGCTTCATCGAAGATTTTCGCGATGTCGCCAATAAGTTCCGCGCGAGATCCGGTTGGCAGTTCTCCCCATGTTTCCGAATCTTTCTTCAACTGTTTCGCTGCAGTCGGATCAGTAGGCACGCCCAGGCCGTTAAGGACCAGGAGTCGACGGTCGGCGGCTTTGATGAAAACGTCGATGCGCTTATCGATGACCTGCGCGTCCTTGACCAGTTCGATCTCCTGCTCTGTCAGGTGATCGCGGGATTGAAATGCGGCGGCCGAATAGGAAGAGAAGATCACGACGGCCGTAAGTAAAAAAATTGACGCACGAGTTGTCATAGTTTGTCTAAGCAGAAGCGGTATTAATTTTTCTCAGGCGGACCCTTACTCTCTTTTGTCTCGGCCGTCCTGGGGTTGTTGTCTTTGATAACGGTCTGACCGTAAAAGGAATCAAGCGCGGCGGTGCGACTGTCGCGGGTGAACTCTTCAATCTCCTTGATCCAGACTGCATACTCGGCCGGTGTGCTGCGGCGTATCGTGCTCCACCTTGGTCCGTGTGCGCGAAGTGACAATTCCAAACGTTTGTAAAGATCGCGTCTGTGATTGTTGTCGCGCTCCACCGTCTTCATGAAGCCGAGCACGTCTTCAATTAGCGCCCAATACATGCCAGCTTCTGTGGCCGCGCCTTCATACTGTTGTTGCGAAGTGTGGTTCTCAACGTTGGTGAGATGAGTTTCCGCCAGTTCGATACTTAACTTAACGCGAGCTTTGTCGTCTTTGGATTCGTTGAGTTGTGAGCGTTCCTGCCGCGTTATGACTTTGGCAGGCGGTGGGGCGGTTTGTTCCAGTGGCCTGGGTTCCTGAGCGCTTACGGCGGGGACAAAGAGCGCAGCCAGCAGAAGTACCAGTAGCGTACTGCGGATCCTGCGACGTTGATTTACCGCGAGTGTCATGTCGGTTCCCGTGGCCGGCTAAGGTTGTGTGGCACGCACTGACTTTTTCTTTACACCCTGACCCAATTTGATCTGCCTTCGCAGGGAGGGCAGTCGCAAGTTAACTTTCTCGAGTTCGAGTTGATTGGTTTTTGTATCAGCGCGCGCGAGAAAACTCTCGTAGGCTGCCAACGCTTCCGTGTATTCTCCAAGATAATCATGTGCCGTGGCAATGAAATAATAGGCGACGCTGAGATCCGGTTTCGTTTTCAAGAGCCACTCATACTCAGCGATCGCAGCAGCGAACTGCTTTAGTTCATACAGCGCCGTAGCCAGGTTAGCGTGGGCTGCATAGTTATCTGGCGCCGCCGCGATCACGCGCTCAAGAATAACCGCCGCATCTGTAAAACGCCGAGCTTGCACCAGCGCGGAACTGTAACCGGTCGCATAGTCAGCATTCGCAGGTTCGATCGCTGCTGCTCGCTTGTAGTAATCGAGCGAACGGTTCGGATCGACGGTTCGATAGGCAGCGCCCAAACGCGCGACCAGCATTGCATTCTGGGGATTCTCTCCGAGCAAAACTTCCAGAGCCTTGCGGGCGACAGCCGGATCGGCACTATTCGCTGCTGCAATTTCCTCCGCCGTGCCGGCAACCTTAATAGCGCCGTCACTCGAAACTTCTTGGAGTGGATTTAGCCCTGCGGCCTCAGCAACTCGTCGCGCATCGTCAGGCTCGCCTGCTAATTCGTAATCTGCGGCGAGCCGGGAGAGGCTGGCCTTCGCAGCCAGCGGCTCGGCGGCTGCGCGATCCGCCATAGCCTGTCCTTGGTCACCGACAATAATGCGTATCCTGGAGCGTTCCAAAGCCAACGGCTCCGCTGCTTTGAGATCTGCAAGCGCCGGTACTTTGTCACCGGTGGCCAGGCGTATCTCGGCCCGTTCGATCAGCGCAGAGAGATTCGCAGGGTCGAGTTGTAAGACATGGTCAAAACTGGCGAGGGCGGCAACGTTATCGCCGGTGGAGCGTTCCGCAAGGGCGCGCAGGATCCACGTCGATACTGGCGCGCCTGTGTCGCTAGTCGCGCGGCGCGTCAAATTAAGCGCTTCCTTTGCGTCGCCCGCTCGCAAACGAATGTCGGCCAACATGCGAAGCGCCAGGTTGTCCTGGTTGTCAATTTTGATCGCCTGTCGCAACATCGGCTCCGCGTCTGCATCACGGTTGAGGCGGACCAATAAGGCGCCTAAAGCTGAATAGGGAAGGGACCAGTCTTTTCGCAGTTCAATCGCGCGCCTAAAGGCAGGTTCGGCTTCTTGCAAACGTTGCAACCCAAGCAACGCATTGCCTCTTTGGAATTCCGCTTCCGGAAACTCCGGCCGCACCTTGATAGCTTCCTGGTAAAACTCCAGGGCTTTGAGAAGGTCGCCGTGAGCGTGGGCATTCTGTCCCCGTTCAAACAGCTTTACCGGATCAGCTGAGCCATCGCCAAAAGGATCGTCAGTCTGACCCTGCGTATTGGAGTTACAAGAGAAAAGCAAAAACAGCGCGCTTGCGAACGCGACCATTCGCGACCGTTGAGTCATCGTTTTTGCTCGTTGATAAGTCATGAAACAAAGTTAGTAGCAGGTGTGGTAGTTGCGATCTGAGGAGGTGCCGATGTTAACACGGCAAAAGTACTTGCGTCCAAGAATCAAACTCGCCATCACGCTGCCAGAAGTTTGAGATGCTGGTTGCGCTCATCTTGATGCATGCGCTAACATTGCGAACGCAATCCCAACATTCCAGTAGAGACCCAAGGACGCACGCACTGCCCGAGTCTTTACTCTCGGAGAGTGAAAATTTTGAGCAGTACCCTGGTTGAAGATATCGAGACAAGCGTCACCATCCCAAACGATGACGATTATTTGGCGCTGGCTAAAGAAGAGAAACTGCGCCAGGTGTTTCGAGAGATGCGTGCTGCACTGGTGGCTTTTTCCGGAGGCGTCGACAGCACCTACCTCGCTTACGTGGCCAATTCCGAACTGGGTGAAATGGCGCTTTGCATAACTGGCGAATCAGCGAGTTTGTCTGCGCAGCAGCGCGAACAGACCATTCAGCTCGCAGAGCAATTCGGCTTGCGCCGCGAAGTGGTCAGGACCGACGAACTCGAAGATGTCAACTACACAGCGAATGGTCCGACGCGTTGTTATTTTTGTAAGGACGAACTCTACAAGAAGCTCGAGGACGTGGCGCGAGTTAGAAAGATTGAGTTCATCGTTGACGGTTCGACCTGCGACGATTTGGTTGACTACCGACCGGGACGCGCTGCGACTAGAGCGCACAGCGTGCGCAGTCCTTTGATAGAAGTCGGCATGTCGAAAGCCGACGTGCGACTGCTGAGCCGGAGAGTTGGTTTGCCAACCTGGGACAAGCCGGCCAGTCCTTGCCTTTCGTCCCGAATTGCTTACGGTATCCCGGTCACGATCGAGCGCCTCTCGGTGGTCGACAGTGGTGAAGAAATTCTTCGTGAACTGGGCTTCCGGGAGTTTCGCGTGCGTCACCACGACAGTCTTGTTCGCCTTGAAATTGCTCCCGCGGAGATGGCGCGCGCGTTGCGGATAGAAGTGGTGGAGGAGTTGGCGCGCCGCTTTCGTGAACTAGGCTTTAAGTATGTAACGCTCGACCTTCGCGGGTTTCGCAGTGGCGCCATGAATGAAGTTTTGTCTACCCGACCTACTGCCGGAGAAGGTGATTGAGTTTGGTTCACACTGGCGCAACAGTGAAAAGTTTCGATGCATTTCTTCTGAGCCGATTTTGAAGACCCGGAGATAGCCTATGGTAAGTATGCCAAGCACAGTTTATGTCGACGACATCCGCGAGATAAAAGAAGAAAACCCGTTTGAGTCGATGATGTCGCGGTTTGACCGCGCCGCCCAGTTGCTAAACCTGGATGCGGATTTGTACGCAGTTATGCGTGTTCCCAACCGCGAGCTCAAGGTTTACATACCAACCAGAATGGACTCGGGCCGGATCCAAGTCTTTGAGGGCTATCGTGTCCAGCACAATTTCGCGCGCGGGCCGGCGAAGGGCGGCATTCGTTATTCCCCGGACGTGAATCTTGACGAGGTGCGTGCGCTCGCTGCCTGGATGACGTGGAAATGTGCTGTGGTCAATGTTCCTTTTGGCGGTGCGAAAGGTGGAATAATTTGCGACCCACAGCAAATGTCCCTCGGTGAGCTGGAGCGCATGACGCGGCGCTACGCCTCGGAGTTGCTCGACTTCATCGGTCCTGAAAAGGACGTGCCGGCGCCGGATATGAACACAAACGAGCAAACTATGGCCTGGATCATGGACACGTACTCCATGCACGCGCGCCACACTGTGACCGCCGTTGTAACGGGAAAGCCTATCGATCTCGGCGGATCATCAGGGCGGCGCGAAGCTACCGGCCGGGGAATTTTGTTTGTGATCAACGAGGCGATCAAGAGATTTGGAATGACGCCGGAATCGACGCGAGTAGTTGTACAAGGGTCGGGAAACGTTGGCGGAATCGGCGCCCAGTTGCTTCACGAGGCTGGTTATAAAGTCGTGGCAATTTCTGATGTTCACGGCGGCATCTACAATCCCAACGGTATCGACATTCCCGCCGCCATGAAGCACCTGCAAGCAACTCGGTCCTTCGAGGAATACCCGGGAGTTGAACGCGTGACGAATAGCGAGCTATTGGAGTTGGAATGTGATGTGCTGGTCCCTGCTGCCACCGAGAACCAGATTACTTCGCAGAACGCGGATCGGATCAAGTGCAAAGTGCTGGCTGAAGGGGCGAACGGGCCGACAACGGCAGCGGCGGATCAGATATTGCATGAGAAGGGAATCTTTGTGATACCTGACATTCTTGCGAACGCTGGAGGTGTCACCGTTTCCTACTTTGAATGGGTTCAGGACCGGATGGGCTATTTTTGGCGGGAAGACATCGTCAACCAGCGACTTCAGGAGACCATGGTGGCCAGCTTTAATGATCTTTGCAGGTATGCGGATGCGCATGCGGTAGATACGCGCACCGCAGCCTACATGCTGGCCATAGACCGGGTGGCCTATGACACTCGCATGCGCGGCATCTATGCGTGACGGAAAAGACATAAAGAAATCGAGTGTAAGTTGGGAAAAAGGCTTGATTTCCGTTAACTGGTAGGGTATGGTCTGGCATGAATTCTGTGCCGGCCCTCGTGTAAAATCATTAGCTTGGGCCAGGCTTTGCGGTTCAGTGCGGTATCGCGGACGTAGGCCTTGGGCCGAAGTCGTCCACAGTTTCTGTCAGCAACGTGTGACCAAAGGCATCAATGTGGATGCATCGGTCTTGCGCTAACTAGATTGGTTCTAACTGTTGAACTTACAACTATCGACGTTGGCATTCAAAAAAAACTTCTATATTCGTTTTGCAGGAGGATTGCGATGAGACTCGCAACAAGAGCGCTTTTATCCGCGCTCACTATTTTTGTGTTAAGTGCCGCAGTAGCGGCGCAGACATTGAGATCGCCACAGGATCCGCGAAACCAGGCCCCGACGGTGGGGACGGGAGGTCCGGTAGGCGGGCCAACGGGACTGTTCACGATTTATGACGGAGACACGATTCGCAGGGGCGAGTTTACGTTTAGCGTCGCGTATAGCAATTACGATCGCGACCCAGGGAACGTAGACCTGGTGGAAACGCCGTTGAGCTTCAACGTGGGGCTGAATGACCACGTGGAGTTATTTTTCAAGACGACGGGGTATCGGGGGATCAAGGTAAACACTCCGCAGAACCTGTCGAGCTTCTATCTGCCAAACTCGCAGTTGTTTTTTGGGGCGACGACGTTGTGCAGCGGGGCGGCAATCATATTGGCGCCGGTGCGAGTGAGCGGAGCAAACGATATATCGGGAGCGGTGTTTCGGCCGGTAGGGCCGCCGTGCAATCAGGGTGGTCAGCCGTTTAGACAATTTCCGTTCATCGGCGCGACGGGACCAAACTTTGGCTTGTCGGGAAACAACATTGCGCCGCCGTTTGTGAGCCGGATAGGGACACCATTTGGCGGAAATGGGAACTTCGGGGCGGCGTCAAACTTCCCGGGGATAGGCTCGCCGGTAGGCAGCATCCTGCCGGGGATCGTATTGGCGACGACGATATTGCCGTGTACGGCGTTGTCAGGAAACTGTCGACCGCCGGCGAACGCGGATCCATTGTCGCCGCAGGTAGTGCCGACGACGTTCACAATCGCGCCGAGCTATTTACCGGACGCGCCATTCATCAGCCGCTTGTACGGGGAATCAAGCTTCACGGATTACACGGTGGGAGCGAAGATCAGGTTGAGCGGGCCAAACAGCGCGCTGGGCTGGGGCTTCATTCCGTTCTACCGCTGGTATCCGGACAAGGCGAATGATGTGCGAGGTTTCAATCAGTTGCAGCGGGGCGCGAGCCCGGGAGCGAACTGGGGCGACATCGGCGTGATTGCATTTGCCGGTGGGCGTTTGAGCAAACATTGGGAAGCTTCGGCGAACCTTGGCTACATCCTGAACAGCAATCCGAAGAGCAAGGCCCTGGGGAATGCAGTGCTGTTGGATCGGCCGGATGAGGTGCTGTCTGGAATCGGACTCGATTACACGGTTAACAAGCACTTCCAGCTGATTGGAGAAGCGAAGTCGGTGTACTACACGGGCGGGTCGACGCCGAACGCCTTCAACAACAATCCGGTGGATGCGCTGGGAGGCGTAAGAATCTATCCGGCGCGTTGGTTGGGGGTTGGGGTGGCCTACCGCCGGCACATGAATCAGCAGGATCGGAAACACTTCAACCGGGCTGACTTCAACACGCAGATCAACCAGTTGTCAGGAGTATTTGTACCAGCGCGGGGAATCGTCATCGTGCCGGGAACGACACGACCGGCGACGACAGGCGGCGTACCCAATGGCTTCAACTTCTCGGATGACCCGAATGGCTTCATCTTCCAGTTCTGGGCCGGTCATCGTAATGCGCGCATAGCGCCAGTCCTCAATCAGCCGCCGACGGTTTCAGTGTCGGCGTCGAGTGCATCGATCACGTTGCCGTGTCCGGAAGGAACGAGTTCCGACTCCTGCACGGCGAGTGCTAGCCGGTCGGTAGACTTAAGTGCGGCAGCCATAGATCCGGATAACGACACGTTGCTATATACGTGGTCGGTTACGGGCGGCACGCTGTCAGGCGACGGCAAAAACGTGACCTGGGATCTTTCCGGTGCACAGCCGGGAACCTATACCGCCACCGTCACCGTCAACGACGGCAACACACACACAGCAGTGGCTTCGACGACCGTGACGATAGCCAATTGCACACGTTGTGTTCCGCCATGTCCGACCGTCTCGGTCAGCTGTCCGTCTGACGTCGACTTAGGTGGTCCTATTACCTTTAGCGCGTCAGTTGGCGGTAGCTCTAACGTGACTTACAACTGGTCAGTCTCGGCCGGCACAATCAGCGGCGGCCAGGGAACGTCTTCAATTACGGTGGACACTGCCGGTCTCGGCGGTCAAACCGTGACCGCGACTGTTGAGCTCGGTGGACTCGATCCTTCCTGCTCGCGGACAGCTTCGTGCAGCACGTCAGTCAAACCATCGAATCCAATACCCACGAAGTTTGACGAGTATGGCGACATCCGCTTTAACGATGAGAAAGCCAGACTCGACAACTACGCGATCCAACTGCAGAACGCGCCAGGTTCCCAGGGCTACATCATTGCCTATGGCACCTGCTCTGGTGATGGGCTCTGTACACACACGAGCTGCATCGTGGCGCAGCAGCGTGCTGATCGTGCGAAGGACTATCTGGTCAACACGCGTGGCATCGACGCTGGACGCATCGTAGTGGTAGATGGTGGTTGTCGCTCAGCGGTCAACGTTGAGCTCTGGGTCGTACCCACTGGCGCAAATCCGCCGGCGGCCAGCACGGATAACGCGGTAACGCCTTGTCCGGAATGTGCGACTAAGAGACCGGCTACACACCGACGATCGCGGCGCCGTGGGATGGACGAATAATTAATAAACGCTCGCGTTGGCCTAAGCCATAGACGCGAACCTTCCGCAGCGGGCAGTGCTTCTCGACTTGAGAAGCACTGCCCGCTTCGCGTTTGCGCCGCCCACTTGTCGATCTGTGGTGCGTCTGCCGTCCCTAGTTTGAATACCAGGGCAGGGCATCCTCAGAACACTGAACTTGAACGGAGACTTATCTGGTCCGCTGTGACCCGCTAGTCCGATTTAGCGAGCGTACATGTGTTGATTCTGTCTTTGGCAGATCCTGTCTTTGGCATTGACACTAAAGCCCTCATTTCGTATAAGTGTGGCGCTCTAAGTTTTGTCACCTAACTGCTGATAGAGTAGCGCTTATTATCCTCAAGCTGTGGTCGGGTGACATTCGATAGACTTCTAAACACACTCTGCCAGGAGGAATGCGATGAGACTCGCAACCAGAGCGCTTTTATCCGCGCTCACTATTTTTGTGTTAAGTGCCGCAGTAGCGGCGCAGACATTGAGATCGCCACAGGATCCGCGAAACCAGGCCCCGACGGTGGGGACGGGAGGTCCGGTAGGCGGGCCAACGGGACTGTTCACGATTTATGACGGAGACACGATTCGCAGGGGCGAGTTTACGTTTAGCGTCGCGTATAGCAATTACGATCGCGACCCAGGGAACGTAGACCTGGTGGAAACGCCGTTGAGCTTCAACGTGGGGCTGAATGACCACGTGGAGTTATTTTTCAAGACGACGGGGTATCGGGGGATCAAGGTAAACACTCCGCAGAACCTGTCGAGCTTCTATCTGCCAAACTCGCAGTTGTTTTTTGGGGCGACGACGTTGTGCAGCGGGGCGGCAATCATATTGGCGCCGGTGCGAGTGAGCGGAGCAAACGATATATCGGGAGCGGTGTTTCGGCCGGTAGGGCCGCCGTGCAATCAGGGTGGTCAGCCGTTTAGACAATTTCCGTTCATCGGCGCGACGGGACCAAACTTTGGCTTGTCGGGAAACAACATTGCGCCGCCGTTTGTGAGCCGGATAGGGACACCATTTGGCGGAAATGGGAACTTCGGGGCGGCGTCAAACTTCCCGGGGATAGGCTCGCCGGTAGGCAGCATCCTGCCGGGGATCGTATTGGCGACGACGATATTGCCGTGTACGGCGTTGTCAGGAAACTGTCGACCGCCGGCGAACGCGGATCCATTGTCGCCGCAGGTAGTGCCGACGACGTTCACAATCGCGCCGAGCTATTTACCGGACGCGCCATTCATCAGCCGCTTGTACGGGGAATCAAGCTTCACGGATTACACGGTGGGAGCGAAGATCAGGTTGAGCGGGCCAAACAGCGCGCTGGGCTGGGGCTTCATTCCGTTCTACCGCTGGTATCCGGACAAGGCGAATGATGTGCGAGGTTTCAATCAGTTGCAGCGGGGCGCGAGCCCGGGAGCGAACTGGGGCGACATCGGCGTGATTGCATTTGCCGGTGGGCGTTTGAGCAAACATTGGGAAGCTTCGGCGAACCTTGGCTACATCCTGAACAGCAATCCGAAGAGCAAGGCCCTGGGGAATGCAGTGCTGTTGGATCGGCCGGATGAGGTGCTGTCTGGAATCGGACTCGATTACACGGTTAACAAGCACTTCCAGCTGATTGGAGAAGCGAAGTCGGTGTACTACACGGGCGGGTCGACGCCGAACGCCTTCAACAACAATCCGGTGGATGCGCTGGGAGGCGTAAGAATCTATCCGGCGCGTTGGTTGGGGGTTGGGGTGGCCTACCGCCGGCACATGAATCAGCAGGATCGGAAACACTTCAACCGGGCTGACTTCAACACGCAGATCAACCAGTTGTCAGGAGTATTTGTACCAGCGCGGGGAATCGTCATCGTGCCGGGAACGACACGACCGGCGACGACAGGCGGCGTACCCAATGGCTTCAACTTCTCGGATGACCCGAATGGCTTCATCTTCCAGTTCTGGGCCGGTCATCGTAATGCGCGCATAGCGCCAGTCCTCAATCAGCCGCCGACGGTTTCAGTGTCGGCGTCGAGTGCATCGATCACGTTGCCGTGTCCGGAAGGAACGAGTTCCGACTCCTGCACGGCGAGTGCTAGCCGGTCGGTAGACTTAAGTGCGGCAGCCATAGATCCGGATAACGACACGTTGCTATATACGTGGTCGGTTACGGGCGGCACGCTGTCAGGCGACGGCAAAAACGTGACCTGGGATCTTTCCGGTGCACAGCCGGGAACCTATACCGCCACCGTCACCGTCAACGACGGCAACACACACACGGTGCCAGCTTCAACCACGGTGACCATCGCAGAGTGCACAAACTGCAAGTCTCCATGCCCTGTAGTTTCAGTGAGCTGCCCGTCTGATGTTATGCAGGGTAGCCCGCTCACCTTTGATGCATCAGTAACTGGCAACGCGAACGTAACTTACAACTGGACGGTCTCAGCCGGCACAATCAGCGGCGGCCAGGGAACGTCTTCAATTACAGTAGACACCGCTGGTCTCGGTGGCCAGAGCGTGACAGCAACTGTTGAGCTCGGTGGACTCGATCCTTCCTGCTCGCGGACAGCCTCGTGCACATCGGGCATCGGGCTACCACCAGCTTCGTGTCGCAAGTTTGACGAGTACTCCGATCTCACCTTCAACGATGAGAAGGCGCGTCTCGACAACCTGGCGATCCAGTTGCAGCAGGAGCCAGGCTCACAAGCCTATTACGTTATCTTTGGTTCTTGTGACACTGAAGGGACGGCACGATCGACGCGAGCTGTGGACTACCTGGTCAACAACCGCGGCATTGATCGCGCCCGCATCACGGTAGTCGATGGCGGTTGCCGCGAGTCCTTGACGGTTGAACTTTGGATTTGTCCGACCGGTGCAGGTGCACCAGTCGCAGCAAACTCAGCGACCGTTTCACCTTGTCCTGCATGTAAGGTCAAACCGAAGCCACGACATCGAGCGCGGCGACGTCGCTAAGACGGCGGCGGCTCAAACATAACGCTCGCGTCCAGTAGTGCTGACGCGAACCTTCCGATTCGGGCGATGCTCTCTCCACGAGGGCATCGCTCGCTTCGCTTTTGGCGGGACAAATATAAGCGTTTATTTAGCCGGGCAGCGTAGCGAAACCCATCGTGCGAAAAAGTTGTGGAATACAAAAACGTGGAAATATATTAAAATCGAAAAGACGGCCTCCGGAATGATCGTTAACCACAGAAAGTTGCATTAAGAAACATGAAAACCCGATTGCCAAATCTTATTCTTCTAGTTGCCTTGTTGTTTATTGTGCCCCTGCAGTTTATCGATCGAGTCTCTGCTGCGGACTCGCCTGACAGCATGACCGATCCGGGTAAATATTCGGACGACTGGCGCGCGAACGGCCCGCCGGGAGGTGATGTGCGCAGTCTGGTGGTGGATCCGAACAATCCTGACCGTTTCTACCTCGGCACTCTCGATGCGCAGATCTATACGTCAGCCGATGCCGGAAAAAGCTGGGAACTGCTCTACAACTTCAACAAGCCCAAACTTTTCATAGATCACATCCTCGTCGATCCGCGCGATTCGAAAACACTTTACGTTGCCGCCCACCGGCACAAGGAAGCCGGGGGGTTTTTCAAATCTAATGACGGTGGCCGAAAGTGGCGTGAGAGTCCGGAGCTCAAGAATGAAGCGCTGCATTCGTTGACTCAGGCAGAGGCGGACCCAAATGTTTTGATTGCCGGCACTTTCAATGGCGTCTTCCGCTCGGATAATTCAGGCGACACCTGGACGCAGTTGCCGACGTATAACACTCCCGGGCTGGTTCACGTCGAGTCGCTTGCAATCGACCCGCGGACTCCCAGCACGATCTACGCCGGCACCTGGTACTTACCCTATAAATCTACCGACGGCGGCCAGAACTGGAGAAGTATCAAAACCGGAATCATCGATGACTCGGATATTTTTGCGATCAATATCGATCCGCGCGATCCCAACCATGTCATCGCATCTGCCTGCAGCGGAATTTATGAAACCCCTAACGGTGGCGACAATTGGACCAAAGTGCAGGGCATCCCTTCGCAGTCAAGAAGAACGCGCGCCATCGTCCAGCACCCGTCAATCCCCGGCGTGGTCTACGCTGGTACGACTGAAGGCTTCTGGCGTTCAGAGCGGGGCGGCAAAGCCGACTCCTGGATGGTGACTACCTCGAGACAGCTTGAAGTCAATTCCATCGCCGTTCATCCGTCGCGACCGCAGACTGTCTATATCGGTACCAACAACTATGGCGTGATGGTTTCAACCGACGGCGGGAAAAACTTTGTGCCAACTAACGGGGGATATAGTGGGAGATTCGCGAACGCGATCGTCGCTGATCGTGAAACGCCGGGACGAATCTATGCCGCGACGATAAATACAACCACAGGTGGCGGCTTCCTTTTTGTGAGTACGGACAATGGCGAAACGTGGCGACCGTCAATGCGAAACATGCCGCCTCGTCTCATCACTTATTCGATCTTGCAGGACAATCGTGACCCGAACGTGATCTATCTCGGAACCAATCTTGGGGTTTATCGTTCAATCGATCGCGGCACTTCGTGGGTCCCCGCTGCTTTGGCGCTTAAGCCCGTCGCCGCTCCGAAGGGAAAAAAGAAACCTCGGGCGGGAGTAACTCAACCCACAGCGGTGAAAGCGCCAAGTGATACCACTCGCAAAGTCCAGCAGGCGTTGATTGCCGCCGGTTATAGTGTGGGTGTGCCAGACGGCCGTGCGGGAGCGCAGACGATTGCTGCTCTCAAGAAGTATCAGGCCGATCGTCACCTGCCCGCGACAGGCAGGATCGACAGCATCACCCTTGAGTCTCTTGGTATGGCCGGTGATATGGCTGGTGCCCCGGTCGAGGCGAACTTAGTTCTGGCTGACGCCGTCAACGCGCTTGCGCAAAGTGTCGACCCGGATACCCAGCGGCCCATTACCTTGGCGGCCACTAATCTTGGCTTATATCGTAGCTTCGATCCCGCTCAAGGTTGGCAAAAGCTGACTTACGAAGCCAGCCTCGATCCGCGGACCAGTTGTATTGCAGCCGATCCCGAACATCCCGAAACGATCCTGGTAGGTACTGCGGGCTCGGGCGTTTTGATTTCGCGTGATGCCGGGAAGTCGTGGCAACGCGTGTCCGGTGTTCCCAGTGAAGCTCCTGTAAATGTTATTGTTCGCGATCAGCAGAGACCTAATTACATTTACGTTGGCACCAAACAGTCCTTCTATGTGTCGCGGGATGGCGGACTCAACTGGAACCGGCGGGGCGGCAATCTTCCGTTCGGTGATTTCACGAGTATCTTGATCAATCCGCGCAACGGTGATGAAGTCTTCGTCGGCAATGCCTATCAAACTGGTGAAATCGGCGGCGGCGTTTACCGGACGATCGATGGCGGACAAACGTGGGCGCGTATCGATCCCAAAGAGAACCGGTTACCCAGCCAACGAATTTGGGCGCTCGCTTTTGATTCGCGAGATCAAAACACACTGTTTGTTGGTTCACACTCTGCCGGTGTTTACGTTGTTCCGCGTGGTTTAAGTAGCGTGTCTGCCGCGAGCCATTGATCGGTTTGGCAGCCAAAAACTTTACCGCCAAGGACTTAAGCGCATGTCACACTAGTATCAGCACCTTGACATGCGCTTATTCGGACGTGTACATTTCGTTCCTACCCGGTAAGCGACTGGTGATTGTCGGACCAAGCGGGTGACTACGGGCGCGGCGGAAATCGAAACCAATAAAACCTCCTTTTCCAAATCTAAACGGCTCGCATTCCTCGCAAGCTTCAACCCCGATACTATCGCCAAGGTCAACGAAGCAAGTGCCGCCTAAGCACTGTCCTTCACTCGTCGGATACTGACCAGGCTCTGGTGCGAGTGAATGCGTGAATACGAACTTAGGGTGGTGAATTTTCCGGGAGTGTTACAGGAGTCTGCATGGCTAGTGAAGAATCGAAGTTAATCAACCAGGAACAAACTAACGATAACCCCGCCGACGAGCAGGAAAACCCGCAAGCTAACGCACCCGCACCGGTCAGGAGTGATGCCGCTCCAGTGGTAAACGCCGACAACGATGACGACGACGATGAGCCGCGTGCCGGTGGCGACGTGGACTTCGGCAAGTTGCTTGATCAGTTTGAGCAGGAGCAAGCCTCGCTACAGGAAGGTGAGGTAGTTCGGGGCACGGTTGTGGGTATCAGTGAGCGCGGCGTTGTAATCGATTTCGGATACAAGTCCGAAGGCATTGTTAACCCTGCCGAATTCACCGAGAACGGGGTTTTAACAGTTAAGGCCGGCGACGAAGTTGACGTGCTGGTTAAGAACATGGAAACGTCGGACGGCCTGCCGATTTTGTCGCGCGCCGATGCCGTGCGTATGAAGGCCTGGGACGAACTGGAGAAGTCCTACCGTGACGGCACAAACATCAAGGGCCGCGTGATTGAACGGATCAAGGGCGGGTTGCGCGTGGACATTGATGGGATCGGCGCTTTCTTGCCTGGCTCCCAGGTTGATGTTCGTCCGGTTCGCAATCTCGATTCGCTTCGCAATCAGGAGATTGAAGCGAAAGTTATCAAGCTCAATCGGAAACGTTCCAACGTTGTATTGTCGCGCAAGGCGGTAATTGAAGAAGAGAACGCCGGACGCAAGGGAACAACACTCGGACACATCGAAGAAGACATAGTCGTGGAAGGTCAGATCAAGAACCTGACTGACTACGGCGCTTTCGTGGATCTCGGTGGAGTCGACGGGTTGTTACACGTCACTGATATGTCGTGGGGCCGCTTGCAAAACCCGAGCGAGCTTTTCCGCGTTGGAGACAGCATTCAGGTAAAGGTACTGAAATTCGATCGCGACCGCGAACGCGTCTCCCTGGGTTACAAACAACTGGTACCCGATCCCTGGTCGAGCGTCGAAGAGCGTTTCCCGGTTGGCGCCCGCATACCGGGACACATTGCCAGCGTTGCCGATTACGGCGCCTTTGTTGAGCTGGAGCCCGGGGTTGAAGGATTGGTGCACGTTTCGGAAATGAGTTGGTCCAAACGCGTCAAGCATCCGAGTAAGCTCGTGAATCCCGGCGACGCGGTTGAAGTCGAAGTGTTGAGCGTTGATCCAAAGGCCCGCCGTATCAGCCTGGGGATGAAGCAGATTCAGGACAACCCGTGGCAAACTCTGCATGAACGTTATCAGGTTGGCACCCGCGTTCATGGTCGCGTACGAAATCTGACCGACTTCGGTGCGTTCATTGAAATCGAAGACGGCGTGGATGGGCTGGTGCACGTGTCTGACATTTCGTGGTCGCGAAGAATCAAACATCCAAGCGAGGTGCTGAAGAAGGCCCAGGAGATCGATGCGGTCATCACCAGCATCGACGCAGAGAATCGCCGCTTGTCGCTTTCAATTAAGGACCTCGAACCGAATGCCTGGGAACGTTTTGTCAACGAACATAATCCGGGGGATCTAGTGAAAGGCAAAATTGCCCGCTTCGCAAACTTCGGAGCTTTTGTTGAATTGGACGACGGTCTCGAGGGCCTTTGTCACATTTCCGAGCTTTCGGAAGAGCGAGTGGAGAAGCCCGAAGACGTAGTCAAGTTGGGCCAGGAGATGGAATTCAAGATTCTCCGGATCGACAACGACAGCAAGAAGATTGGCTTGTCTGCTCGCGCGGTTGGCAGTGACGAGCCGATCGTCGATGCGAAAGTTTATTCTTCGCAGGTAGGCAGCGGCATGGCATCGCTGGGAGAACTGGCCGGCCTCGCGCGAGCAGTTGAACCCGAACCCAAGCCTGAGCCGGAACCTAAAAGTGAACCGACTGCCATCCGAGAACCCGAAGCAGAGCCCGCACCTCAGCAGGAGCCAGGGCCAGCGCCGGAACCAGTGATCGAGCCTGAGTCAAAAGTGGAAACCGAAGCGGCCAATGAGCCCAATACGGCACCAACTGACGAGGCTGAGCCAGCCGCGCAGGAGGCGCCTGAGCCTAATATCGCGCCGGCGACAGATGCACCTGACACGGAAGCAAAGGCGGCCGAGGAATCCGAATAGTTGGGGACAGATGTTTCCTGGCTGGTAATTCAGACGCTCTTAAGTGGTTTCTGGTCCAGTGTACCTTGGTCCAACGCCTGCATCTTGCCGGACATCATTGTTTTCTGATAGGGTACGCGGGCTGAAACACACACCTCGTTTTTGTGTCCGTAAAGTGAAATATCGCATTCGCCACCTATTATTTCTTTAGACTATCTTTCTCAGCTGAGGTGTTGCATGACAAAAGCGGAACTCGTGGAAGACGTTGCGGAGGCGGCGGAACTCACCAAAAAAGATGCCGAACGATTGGTAGAGATCGTTTTCGAAAGCATTATCGAGACGCTCAACCAGGGTGAGAAGATTGAACTCCGCGGCTTCGGAAGTTTTCGCGTTCGCGAAAGAGGAGCTCGTCGCGGTAGAAATCCCAAGACCGGGGATCCAGTTAGTATTCCCGCCAAGCGCGTACCTTATTTCAAACCCGGCAAAGAACTCAAAGAACTGATCAACGAGCATGTCTCACCACCTGCTAGTTCAGATGGTTCAGCGACCAGCATTGCAGACGACTCGCGACAGCCCCCCATCATGTAGAGTTCCTGGCGGAGTTCCGAGATCCACCATTCACATCCGCTGCACTAGCGTCTGACAATCTTCCGATCAATTGCTTCGTCTTCGACTTCGCCGGCCTCGTTTATCGGCACATCTGAAGCCCGGCTGTAACTAACCCCGCGTTCCTCGCTATCGATTTCAGCGGCTGGCAGTTTAACGAACGAACCAGACACGTGTGGCGGGTTAAAACCAGGATAGTCGATACGCGCGTGGTAGATCGCAGTCAGGGCGCTGATCATGGCCTCGCGAATCCGGGTGATCTCCTGGAGCGTCAAATCGCATTCATCAAGCTGACCGTCGCTAATCACCGCCTCAACAATTTTAACGACGATGATGCGAATGTTTTCCGGATCGGGTCGCGCGAGCGAACGCGCTGCTGCTTCACAGGAATCCGCCAGCATCATGATTGCGGCTTCTTTGAATTGCGGTTTTGGCCCCGGATAGCGAAACTCCTTCTCGTCAATTACCTCATCGGGCTTGGCCAGGCTCTGCGCTTTGCGCAGAAAGAAATGGAGCGTGCGAGTCCCATGATGCTGGGGAATAAAATCAGAAATCTTTTTTGGCAGATTAATTTCTTTGGCGAGCTTTTGACCGTAGGTCACGTGGCTGATGATAATCTTCGCGCTCTGTGCCGGCCGCATGTGATCGTGAGGGTTCTCCCCTTGCTGGTTTTCAACAAAGTATCCCGGCGCGGCAACCTTACCGATGTCGTGGTAAAGCGCCCCGATACGCGCCAGCAGTGGATTCGCGTCCACCGCGCGACAGGCGTCTTCAGCCAACTGTCCTACCGCGTGTGAATGCTGGTTCGTACCTGGCGCCCGCAAGGCCAACTGGCCCAGCACCGGCAAATCTGCATTCGAAAGCTCGAGCAGCTTTACGTCGGTCAGAATTCCAAACAGCGATTCGTTGATGGGTAAACCACCGGCAGCAAAAATCGCGGTCAACAGACCTCCCACAAAACCGCAGCCCGCAGCCAACAACACCGCGTTCAGCGTGAAGGCTTGTTCAGCATAGGCAATTAATGCGAGGGCCATCACCGCGTTTACCACACCGACCAGCAAGCCGGCCAGCGTGACCGACTGTCGCTCTCGATATCTGCCGATCCCGTACACTGCGGCGGCACAGGAAATCATTGCATACAGCGATTGCTGTATCCCGGTTGGGGCCAGCATGCCGGCGAATAGAGCGGTGACGATGCCGGTGACAAACGCCAGTTGCGTGTCCACCAGCATGACGACCAGGAGCGACGCGGCTGCGAAGGGAATTGCGAAGTTCCAAAGCGTCGGGTCGTTGAAAGGTGCGCTCTTCATGCCGTTCGCAACGCTATCGCTAAGCGTGAAGCCGACGCGCATGAACGCAGTCTCGACAACTATTGCGGAACCCACGAGCGCGAACGCTCGTCGCTTCGACAACGAAAGCGAAGACACGGTGCTGCGGTGTTCGGTAAACTTCCAGACCGCCCAGTACACCGCGAAGACGATTAGGAGTAGCCCAAACAGGTTGTGCCAGGGGCGCCCAGCATGTCCAGTGGTCTTGAGAGCGGCAAGCTGGGCCAGGATTGCCGGCGTCACCGTATCACCCTCGCGCGCGATCATCTGATTGCGCTTGAGCGAGATTGTTACAGGTGAAATCTTGTCGGCCTCGACTTCGCGCGCCGTGGCCGTAGCTGTTTGGTCGAGGAGCACGTTTGGCCGGATAAGGGGAAGTATGGCCGCAACCAGTCCTGACTTTTGTTCCTGAGTCCAACCGGGCAGGTCGAGAACTCTCAGCTCCAATTCCTGTCGCGCGGCGCTGAGCGAGAGCATTCGCGTTCGTGGCGCCGGCATAATCATTTGTCCGCTGGGATTACGAACATCAACCAAGACAACTTCTTGATTCAGCCGGTCGGCTTCAGCATCGTCATAAATGTACTTATCGCCGGTCTCGCGAATGAACGACGCAAGTTGATCTCGATCGCCCTCGTTGAAGTTGTGAGCGGCCAGCGCGCGCGCCACGCCGGCTCTGCCATCGCCGCTCCTGGTTGGGTTCTTTCCGGGCGTCTTCGGCTCGGTCTGGTTCTTCAGGTCTTCCCAGGCAGCGCGAAAGCTCCGCGTTGAGCTCTCGCCCCGAGTAGAGTCAAAATTAAAGATTGACCGGGTGGCCTGCCGCGCTGCATTGCGGCGTCGTTCTGTTTCCACTATGTCGAAACCATTGACATCCGCGCGTGCTACCACGTTTCCTCGTATGACTTCACCTTCGCGATAGTCTTGCGAGTATCCGGACGAATAGTTGCTGACCAGCAGCGGAACGGTTATGGCTACCAGCAAACCGAACCCAATCAAAAGGCGCGTTCGCGGTTTGAAGATCTTGAAGGGACGGACTACGTATTGCACCGCCACGTCGCGGGCACGGCTAAACGGAGTTGTGAATCGGGGACGAAGGGGCATGTTTATGCAATTAGCGAGAGGCGGGCCGCGTCTAATTCATCATCATTGGGCAAACCCAGATCTTGCGAAAGCATTCGCCCGACTGTTTCAAGCAGCGGCGGCAATGTTTTCCGTTCGGTTGCAGCTATCGCAACGACTTCGCGCTGGCCGCCCTGGGCAAGTTGCCGTGAAATCGCCTGCACAGTTTCGCCATCAACCAGGTCCGCCTTGTTTAGAGCCAGGACCGAAGGGATCTGGGCAAAATGAAGTTCCTCCAGAATTCTCTCTACCGCTTGAATTTGTTGGGACCAGCGTGGATTGGAAATGTCGACGAGATGGATTAACAGAGTACTGTCGCCGATTTCCTCCAGCGTCGCGCGAAAAGCCGACAACAGTCCCGGAGGCAGATCGCGAATAAAACCAACCGTGTCGTTGACGATTATTTCCTGCTCCCGCGGCAGCCGCAGCCGTCGCGACGTTGGATCCAGCGTCGCAAACATTCGCTGCTCGGCGCGCACCTCGCTGTTGGTCAGGACATTGAGCAACGTAGATTTGCCGGCGTTGGTGTAACCCACAATGGAAACAACCGGAAGTTGATTTCGGCTGCGCACCTTCCTGCGTTCGTGGCGGCGCAGCCTTTGTGTTTCGATCTCTTTTTCCAACCGGTTGATACGGTCGCGAACACGCCGGCGGTCCATCTCGAGTTTCGTTTCACCAGGACCGCGACCACCAATACCGCCCGCGAGTCGCGAAAATGCCGAGTCTTGTCCGGCGATCAACCGCGGCAACAAATACTTCAGTTGGGCAAGTTCGACCTGGATCTTACCTTCGCTCGACTGTGCGCGTTGCGCAAAGATGTCAAGAATGAGTTGGGACCGATCGATAATCTTCAGGTCCGTTGCCTCGGAAAGCGACCGGACTTGCGCCGGGCTTAACTCGCGATCAAACACAAGCATATCAGCGCCCAACTGCAGCGAGCGAATCAGTAGTTCATCAAGTTTGCCGCGTCCAAGGACGGTGCGCGAATCGATCGCCTGCCGTCGCTGAATGACCTTGTCCTGCACCACGATGCCTGCAGAGGCTGCCAGTTCCTGCAACTCCGCCATCGACTCTTCGGCGTCCGCTATTGGTCCTGTAGTAACGCCGACGAGGATCGTGCGGTCTTTCAATCCGTCCTGGCGGGAGACGCGGCGATTGCGCGCCATTTCCTGTTCCAGCGATTCAATCAACTCAAGAAAATCGACTTCGAGCTGTGACGCCGGCTTGGGCGGCAGGAATGCGTAAGGCTTCGAGCCATTAACATTTTGTAAGTCGACTGCAGCCATCGGCAGCAGATGCGCGGCACTGACAAGACCCGGCAGACCATCATCGGGATTTACATCGATGGCGACCATGAGATCCAGCCGCAGCAGCGCGAGGTCAGTTAAGTCGTCTTGGGTGAGGCCTTCGCCCCTAAGGTGAGTGTGCACACAGCGCAGGCCACGAAAGCGATCGACTGCGACCCGAATGCGTTTGAAGTCGGGAAGCTCGATTCGCCTATTGTCACCGACCATCACGTATTCGACGTGACCACTGCGGTCGATGAGCGCGCCGATTTGTCTACGTATCTCGTGGGAAAGTTCGGCGAGTTGGCGCGCGAACTCAGGGGTCAGAATCTGGTGCGGGGAGATCCGCTTGGTGTAGAGTTTTTCTATGCGGCGAAGCTGATTCTGCTTAAGGCCAGCAGTGTTTCCGATTACGTCCTTGATGGTTCTTGCCCTCCAGTCACACGGTTAATAAAGGCTCCGGTAGAAAGTGGATGACTTCCGAGGTGCCTGGCAATTGGATTCGGATTGATGTTACAGGAGGAGTGATGCGAGCCGTGGATTTCCGACGCCGTTGTTCTTATCTCTCTATTGCTCTGCGATATCGCTTCGCTTAGTCGCTTGAGCATTACAATATTTTCATTGACTGCGCTGCTTACGCCATCACAATAAGTCCGGACCGTCCGCGTAAGAAGCCGTTTTTGCAGGTCGGATTATACCATAGTGACGAGGATGCAACAGAAAAGACTGACGGATCAGTTGGGAATCTGCGGATGATACGACCGTGATCCGGTGCGAGTTAGACACGACCTGAGCCCCGTCGTATGATGAACACCTTTTTGCGAGCACTTCATTGGGGATAAACGGTAATGAGTAAAGAAGTAAAGATCGTCCGTATTGATCCATTGCTTGCGCTTCCGAACGCGGAAGTGATGATCGACTGCGAAAACATGGACACCAGCGATCCGACGCTTTGTGCGGTTTGGTTCGGGAACCAGCGCGCCCCGATCGTAGCCCTGTCACCGCGGCGGGTGTTGGCAGTCGTGCCGGAGTCGAAGCGGAGTGGATCTACTGAGGTTACTCTTGAGAGTAATGGAGCCCGCAGCAACGCCAGGACTGTCGAAGTAGGAAAGCAACTCGCCGAGGATCTTCATCCGGTTGCGAATCCTGCTTTCGATCCTGATGACGGTTCGCTTTTTGTAACACGCTCGGGCTCGCGCGGTGAGCAGTTGCCAGTGACAATTTTTCGCATCGACGTCAGCGGCGAAGTTACAGAGTTCTCCGGAGACATTACCAATCCTACCGGCATCGCTTTTGATAGCTCCGGACAAATGTTCGTAAGCAGTCGCATGGACGGCACGGTCTACAAGATCACGCCTTTCAAGGAGGCAGTGCCGTTTGCCAGAAATCTTGGCGTTGCCACCGGTATTGCTTTTGACGCAGCAGACACGTTGTATGTCGGCGACCGAACCGGCACGATTTATAAAGTCAACGGCATCGGCGAAGAGAGCGCCTGGGCCCACTTCGAATCTTCGGTCTCAGCTTATCACCTCGCCTTTAGCCCTGGCGGCGATCTGTTTGTTACAGGACCGACTGTCGCGAGCTTTGATTCTGTCTGGCGAGTAAATCCCCAGGGCGAAGTTAGCGTTTTCTACCGTGGCTTGGGGCGGCCGCAAGGGCTCGCTTTCGATAACCTCGGGCACCTCCATGTTGCTGCTTCGATGCGCGGGCGGCGGGGAATCGTGCGGATCTCTCCAGACGGGAAGGATGCCGAAGTGTTCGTTGCCGGCTCGAATCTCGTCGGTCTGGCTTTCAGTGTGACTGGCGATTTGGCGGTGGCTTCGAATGATTCGATTTACACTTTGCCCGTTGAATTCTAAGGAATACTGACGATTCCTTGGCCGTGACTACCGGAATACAGGATTTTGACACCCAACTAGCAGGATGCTAACTTCATTCCTTCTATTCTGCGACTCGTAAGCACATAAGTGACCGCTCAATTAATCCCACAACTGTTGATCTACATGGTGGTGCTGTTGTTTGCAATCTCGGCACACGAATGTGGCCACGCCTGGATGTCCAACAGGTTTGGCGACGACACGGCACGTTTGCTGGGGCGCATCACGCTGAATCCAGTGGCCCACACTGATCCGATTGGCACGCTGCTAATCCCTATTGTCAGTTTTTTGCTTGGCAGCATTGGCGGGCCAGTTGCGAGAATTCCGCTGATCGGCTGGGGTAAGCCCACTCCGGTTAATCCGCTCCGTTGGCGCAATAAGAATCTGGCAAACGTCATGGTTTCCGCAGCGGGTATAATGGCAAATCTTTTTATTGCCATTTGTACCTTCACGATTATCAAGGTCTTACTCATGACGGGCGGCTTCGAGAAGATCCCGCAGTCGGTGCGTGAACCGGTTACTCTGTTTCTGGAGATGCTCTTGACAATCAACATCTCGCTCGCAGTTTTCAACTTGTTGCCGTTTCCTCCTCTCGATGGCAGCAAGATTTTGGAGACTTTTCTTCCCGAGAGCGCTCAACCCATCCTGGCGCTGATGGAACAGTATGGTTTCATAATTCTTATGATGCTGATTTACGTCGGCTTCTTTAGCGCGATCATAAATCCAATAATGAACTTCGTTTATTACCTGCTGGCTCTTGGGCTGTAGTGAGGCATCCCGGATAACTGAACTAGGGCGACGAATGGCGAAGCGAATTTTTAGTGGTGTGCAACCGACCGGCAACGTGCATCTGGGAAACTACCTGGGCGCGCTGCGCAATTGGGTTACGCTGCAACACGAGTACGAGAGCTTTTTTTGCATCGTCAATCTTCATGCGATTACGTCGCGGCAGGATCCGAAGTTGCTCGCCGAGACGTCGCGAGAGCTTGCCCGAGTTTACCTGGCGTGCGGAATCGATCCGGAGCTTTCAACCATCTTCATTCAGTCAGACGTCGCCGCACATGCTGAGTTGACCTGGGTTTTGAATTGCATCGCGCGGATGTCTGAGCTGGAGCGGATGACGCAGTTTAAGGATAAAGCGCGGAAGCAGAGCGAGAGCGTTCCGGTGGGAGTGTTTGATTACCCGGTGCTGATGGCCTCCGATATTCTGCTCTACCAGACTGATCTTGTGCCCGTCGGTGAAGATCAGAAGCAACATCTTGAACTGACGCGCGATTTGGCCGTACGCTTCAACCGCGATTATGGCGAGACGTTTCGTATTCCCGAGCCCTTTATTCCCAGGGTTGGCGCGCGCATTATGTCGTTGGCTGATCCCGCGAGCAAAATGTCAAAATCAGATGACAATGCGAACGGCTGCGTGCGTCTGCTTGATGATGCCGACAGCATCCAGCGTAAGTTCAAGCGCGCGGTGACGGACTCCGGAACTGAAATAACATTTGACGTGGCAAGGCCGGCGATTACTAACCTGCTCACGATCTTTCAGTTATTAACCGGGCAAACACCAGCTGAGGTTGAGGCGAACTTTGCCGGGAAGGGTTATGCGCAACTGAAGCAGGAGTTGGCGGACGCGACGATTGCGTTTCTCGAACCACTTCAGAGACGGGCGAGGGAAATAGACGATCGGGAGTTAACCAGGATACTAGAGGCCGGGGCCGCCAAGGCGCGCGGCATCGCTGAGATTACCTGGAATGCCGTTAAGGACCGAATGGGTCTATGCAGCGCGAGTTTGATCGAGACAGCAAGGAGTTAAGTGGACGAAACGAACGAAGCAGCCGCGATAATGGAAGAGCCCGCAGGCTCGACGCAGGGGAAGAAAGAATCTGCACCCGACACCGAAGGGGCCGTGGCTTCGAGCTCCATTGACGTCACCGGCTCAGCTCCCGAGATTGTTTCCGACAACACCACTGACGAGCTCAAGATCGTGATGGGTGAGTTCGACGGTCCACTCGATCTGTTGCTCCACTTGATTCGTCAGGATCAAATAAACATTTACGACATCCCGGTTGCGCGCATAGCCGACGAGTATCTGCGTTACCTGCACCTCATGCAGGAACTCGATATCGCCGTCGCCGGCGACTTCCTGGTAATGGCTGCCACTCTGATCGAACTAAAAACGCGGATGCTGCTGCCGCGCGATCCGTTCGCAGCGGCTGAAGAGGAAGACGATCCGCGCCGGGAACTGGTTGATCAATTGCTTGAGTATCAGAAGTACAAAGCGGCGGCGCAGATGCTCTGGTCGCGGGCGACCGTTGAGCGCGCCGTTTTTAAGCGCGCTGAGATCGAAACTGACAAAACCAATCCCGAGGTCACAGTCGGATTGTTTGATTTGTTGAAGGTGTTTCAGGAGATTCTCGCGCGGCACAAAGAAGAAGTGTTAATGGAGATCGAGCGCGAAGAGGTTTCCCTGGCAGAGATGCTGGAGCGGCTGCGTAACATGGTGATGTCAGCAGGCGAAATAAATCTTCGCGTGTTCTTCGAACAGGCGCGTTCACGGCGTGAGTTGGTGGTGGCGTTTCTGTCCGTTCTGGAGCTCGTTCGTACTACGGAAGTTACGTTAATTCAGGAACAAACGTTTGGCGATATCATCGCCAGAGTTGCGAGTTGATTGACAACAACATGACTGAAGAGAGCAAAGACAATAATTCAGAAACACCGCTGGACGAGGCGGCGCTCAACGAAGAAGCCAGCCGCGAACTGGAAGCATTGGTAGCCGCGGAAGCGCCGGCAACTGAGCGCGAAGCCTCCGAAGACTCGGAGACTTACGTCGTTCAAAACGCGGCTGAGCGATTGGCGATCATTGAAGCGTTGATCTTCGTCTCCGAAGAACCGCTGAGCGCGAAGGTCATTGCGGATGTGCTCCGCGAGGATCGCGCGGTGATCGAAACCGCGCTCGCGGAGTTGGCGCAGGAGTTCAACGCTCGGAGCGGCGGCTTGCAGTTGCGCGAAGTAGCCGGCGGCTGGCAATTTGCCACGCGACCCGAATACCACGAACACGTACGCGCTTACTTGAAGTCGCGGCCCAGCGCGAAGCTCTCAATCGCTTCGCTGGAAACGCTTGCCGTGATCGCTTACAAGCAGCCAGTCACGGTGCCGGAGATTCTGGAGATCCGCAACGTGCAGTCGCCTTCGTCAGTCAAGACGCTGCTGGACAAGAAGTTAATTGTTGCCAAAGGACGCAAAGACACTGTTGGCCGTCCGATGATGTACGGCACCTCGAAAGAATTCCTGATGCAATTTGGTTTGCGGGACCTGGGCGAGTTGCCGAGCATGGAAGACTTTCAGGATCTCGCGGGCGGAGAAAGCTAGCAGGCAGAAAGTAGTAGGCAGTATGCAAGAACGACTACAAAAACTAATCGCCGCCGCTGGCCTGGCGTCGCGACGTCATGCCGAGCAGATGATCACGGCAGGTGAGGTCACGGTCAACGGCAAGGTGACGACTGAGCTCGGGTCGAAAGCCGATCCGGAAGTTGATCACATTAAAGTTCGTGGCAAACTCCTAAATCCGGTACTGCAGCGACGCGAAAAGGTTTACGTGTTGCTAAACAAACCCAAAGGCTATCTCTCCAGCGTTACGGACCCTGATGGACGTCCCACTGTTTTGGAACTGCTGCCCGAGTCGTTGGGCCGGCTTTATCCTGTCGGCCGTCTCGACTTCAACACGGAAGGTCTCTTGCTGTTAACCAATGACGGCGATTTTACTAACTTCATTACGGCCGCGCGCAACAAGGTTGAGAAGGTCTATGAAGGAAAGGTGAAGGGCATTCCCGACGACAAAGCCATTGAACGTTTACGGCGCGGCGTCACGCTGGAAGACGGGACGCGCACTGCCCCGGCAAAGATCAGGAGAGTCGGCGAGACCGAAAACAATTCCTGGTTTGAAATCCTGCTTCACGAAGGCAAGAATCAGCAGATACGTCGCATGTTTGATCTAATTGGACACTCGGTGATCAAGTTGCGGCGGTCGCGCATTGGAACGTTGCGCGACGATGAGTTAAAACCAAAGCATTGGCGCCGGCTATTGCCTGAAGAAGTCGAACACCTCATGGAGAAGCGTTTGACGCGTAAGCCAAGACCGGCAACCAGGTCGCGTGCGGCCGGTCACAGTTCGCCGCGTCGATGATGTAGAATAAGCGTTCCGGATTTTGACGATTTGTTGTTTTAGACAGGCATTCCGGCCTGTCAGAGTCTGACAGACGGGGATGCCTTAGTTGTGTTTGGTAAACAGGAATTAGCATGGAATTCGAATTAACCGAAGAACAAAAGCAGGTCAAGCAGAGCGTGCGCGAATTCGCCGAGGCGGAGATCGCGCCGCACGTGATGGAGTGGGACGAAGCACAACACTTCCCGATTGAACTGCAACCGAAACTTGCGGCGCTGGGACTGACGGGAGTTTTGTTTCCCGAAGAGTATGGCGGCGCCGGGATGGGTTACATAGAGTACGCCACCATCATTGAAGAGCTTTCGCGCGTTGACGGTTCAGTCGGCATTTCGGTCGCTGCTCATAACTCCCTTTGCTCAAATCACATCTATCAATTTGGAACGGAAGCGCAGAAGCAAAAGTATCTGGTGCCGTTGGCGAGTGGAAAACATTTGGGAGCCTGGGGATTAACGGAACCAAGCGCCGGCTCGGACGCCTCGGGAACTCGATCGACCGCCGTAAAGAAAAATGGCGGCTGGGTCGTGAACGGTTCTAAGAATTTCATCACGCACGCGATCCATGCCGACACGTGCGTGGCAGTTGCTGTGACCGATCGGGCCAAGCGCGGCAAAGGAATTTCGGCGTTCATCTTTGAAAAGGGAATGGCAGGCTTCGCGCCATCGAAGAAGGAAAACAAGCTCGGTTTACGTGCCTCCGAAACCGCCAGCGTGGTCTTTGAAGACTGTTACGTGCCGGATGAAAACCGGCTGGGTGAAGAGGGCGAAGGATTTGTGAATGCCATGCAAGTTCTCGACGGCGGGCGAATATCGATCGCCGCGCTGGCAGTCGGCATTGCTCAGGGTGCGTATGAATCGGCGGTCCGTTATGCGAAAGAGCGACAGCAGTTTGGCAAGCCGATTTCCGAGTTTCAGGCGATTCAGTTCAAGTTGGCCAATATGGCAATGCAGATTGATGCCGCACGACTGCTGATGTATCGAGCCGCGTGGTTGAAAGATAATGGCCGGAAAGTAACGAAGGAATCGTCGATGGCGAAGCTTTTCGCTTCTGAGATCAGCGTCAACGTTTGCGAGGAAGCGATTCAGGTGCACGGCGGCTACGGCTACACCAAAGACTACCCGGCGGAAAAATTCTGGCGCGATTCGAAGCTCTGCACGATCGGTGAAGGAACTTCCGAGATTCAGCGAATAATCATTGCTCGAGAAATCCTGCAGACTTTATAGCCACGTGAGTTCGTCAAACAACAACACGTCACTAGTCGAGCGCCTCGCGGCCGGTGACACGCGCGCGGTAGCGCGTGCGATCTCGAAGGTTGAAGATGTTTCTGAGGACGCGGGGCAGTTAATGAAGCAGGTCTTTCCGCTGACTGGTCGCGGGCTAGTCATCGGAATTACGGGCGCGCCGGGCGCGGGCAAGTCGTCGCTGGTTGATAAACTGGCCCTGCTCTATCGCCGGCAGGGTGAACGCGTCGGCATAGTTGCGGTTGATCCGTCAAGCCCCTTTTCGGGCGGGGCGATTTTGGGCGACCGGATTCGTATGCAGACCCTCGGTCTCGACAGCGGCGTCTTCATTCGCTCGATGGCGACACGCGGAAATCTTGGGGGGTTAGCGCGATCAACAGTCGATGCGGTTTCAATTCTCGATGCGGCCGGCTATGGCAAAATCATTATTGAGACTGTGGGCGTCGGGCAGGATGAGGTTGAAGTAGTCAAGGCGGCTGATGTTTCCGTGGTCGTGTTAGTGCCGGGAATGGGCGACGACATCCAGGCCATTAAGGCCGGCATCATGGAGATTGGCGATGTCTTCGTCATCAACAAGGCGGATCGTGACGGCGCCCTGACTACAGAAAAGGAGTTGGAAGCGCTGCTGTCGCTGGCCATGCGCGACGATGCCTGGGAGCCGCCAATCGTCAAGACAATTGCTACTGAAAGTAAAGGAATTCAGGAGCTGGCCGTGGCGATTGATAAGTATCGAACCTTCACTTTGGGAACACTTTCGGGCGACGGCAGGCGCCGGGCGATTGCTCGCTGGCGCATTCTGGAGTTGCTACGCGAACGCCTGGTGGCGCAGACTCTGGAATCGGATTCTACCGTTGCGAAATTGGATCAGCTCGCGGGGGAAGTTGCGAGTCGGCAAAGAGACCCTTATTCTGCGGTAGAAGAATTGATGGAAAAGCAGTAGACAGCAAACAGCGGGCAGGCAGAAAGCGAAAGGCGGTAGGTAGGGGCAGGGCTAAGCAAAGCGAGAACCTCCATCAGGGGTGGCTGACTACTGCTTACTGTTTACTAACCGATGAACCTCGATCACATTGGAATTGCAACCCACAAGCTCGATGATGCGCTTGCGCTTTGGCGTGACGCGCTCGGGTTGCAAGTAGAATTCACCGAAGAAGTGACGGAGCAGGGTGTCCGGATCGCCATGCTGCAGGTTGGTGAGTCGCACATCGAATTGCTTGAGCCGCTTAGCGAAACTTCGCCGGTAGGAAAATTTTTGGATAAGCGCGGGCCTGGTATTCATCACGTGGCGATAAGGGTAACCGATATTCGAGCATCACTTGCGAGTTTGAAGGCCAAGGGGACCAGATTGATTGACGAGAGTCCCCGAACTGGCGCCGGCGGCTGTCTGGTTGCTTTTGTTCACCCTTCATCGGCCAATGGCGTACTGCTCGAATTGGTCCAACACGATTAGAATTATTTTTTTGGGAAAGGGATAAATATCTTGAGTTCAATAAAAAAAGCCTGGATTGCGGCTGCTGTGGCCGTATTGTTTGCCGGGGGATTAATTTTCTGGCAGGTGAAGGCACGCCGATCGGAATTCCTCACCAACCTCTCTGCGGAAGACATGGCCGTGATTGCGGAAGATCAGTCGCCACAGTTTCGCGCTCGGCTCGCTAGCGACGCCGAAACGCGCAAGAGCTTTGCCGATGATTTACACAAACTCCTCGCGGTTGCGGAAGAAGCCCGCTCCAAGGGTGTTGGCAATACGCCCGACGTGAAGCGGCAATTGCAACTGGTACGCTCAGCCGTCATCGCCCAAAACTATTTCAAATCGCTTAACACCGGCCCTGCAGGCCCGAATATTACTGACCAGGAGGTCGAGGACTTCTTCAAACAACCTGCCAACCAGGCGAAGTGGGATCAATTCCTAAATGATGCCAAAGCGAAAAACCCGCAACTGGCGGGTGGTGAGATTCCTCCGGAGCAACTCAAACAGGTAAGACAACAACTGGGCAAAGTGCTGATCGGGGAACAGCGCGCGATCGCTGCCGGATTCGACAAGCAGCGCAAGGTTGACCTGCAGGTGAAGCTTGAGCAGGCTCGGGTCCTGGCGCAGGAGTATGCGCAGTCTCAGTTGAAGGACAAAATGACAGCGACCGAGGCGGAGGTTGACGAGTATCTCAAGCAGCATCCGGAGTTGGACACGAGCAAGCAGAACCGCGCTAAGGCCGAAGAAGTGTTAAAACGCGCGCGCGCCGGCGAAGACTTTGCCAAGCTGGCGAAAGAGTTTTCCACGGATACCGGCAACAAAGACAAGGGCGGTGACTTAGGCTGGTTCGGTCATGGCGCGATGGTGCCCGAATTCGAGCAGGCAGCGTTCGCGTTGAAGCCGGGTCAGATTAGCGACATTGTTCAGACGAAGTTTGGCTTTCACATTATCAAACTCGACGAACGTAAGACGGAAAAGAAGGACGGCAAGGACGAAGAGCAAATTCACGCCCGTCATATCCTGATTGGAGAAGGCGCGGGCGAGGCGGCAAATCCGTTTGCTCCTTCCCAGAGTGGTCGCGACAAGGCGCGTGGTACCGTCGAACAGGAGAAGCAGAAGAAAGTCCTCGACGAAATTGTGAAGCGCTCGCACGTTACAGTGGCGGAAAACTATCAGGTGAAGCCGCCTGAAGAACAGCCGCAGCAGAGGCTACCGCCGGGGATGGGACCGGGCGCGGAACAAACAGGGCCTGGTGAAGTTGAGCCGGCGGAGAATCCACACGCGCCGAAGCCGGACGCCTCGAAAAAGAACGAACCTAAACCGAAAAAGAAATAACGGCGGTAGATGGCGTAGCGAAATGCAGTTTGGCGATTATCGTGTGGAGATCATTCCTGACACCGAATTTCGCCTCGATGGTGGCGCAATGTTTGGCGTTGTGCCGCGCGCTCTCTGGTCGAAGGTTTGCCCGCCTGATGAAGTCAACCGCATCACGATGAACATGAACTGCGTCTTCATCGAGACCGGCAAGGAGCGGATACTCATCGAGACTGGAATTGGAGAGAAGTGGTCCGCGAAACATACGGCGATGTTCGGCATCACGCGCCGGCAGTCACTGGCAGAGTCGCTGCGTTCAGTTGGGGTCGAGCCTGACAGCATAAGCATCGTCATCAATACTCATCTCCACTTTGATCACGCCGGTGGCAATACGACGCTAAACAAGAACGAAGAAGCCGTGCCGGCGTTTGCGAATGCCAGATACTTTATTTCGCGCGCCGAAGTTGAGCACGCCGAAGCTCCGAGCGAGCGTGACCGTGCCAGTTATCTGCCCGACAACTGGCGACCGCTGGTAGCGAGTGGCCAGTTGGAGTTGCAGGAGGCGGACTACGAGGTGGTTCCGGGCCTCCGGATGGAAACGTATGCGGGCCACAATCGATCGATGCAGTGTTGGCGGCTCGAGCGCGCCGGCCAGACGTTATTTGGCTTCGCCGATCTTGTGCCGATGCGGGCTCACGTGCCGTTTGCCTGGATCATGGGCTACGATCTTTATCCGGTAGAGACGCTCGAAGTGAAGAAGCAGCTCTTGCCCCAGGCGGCGCGCGAAGCTTGGGCGTGCCTCTTTTATCACGATCCGGAGGAACCGCTGTGCCGGCTAATCGAAGACGGAGCGAAACTACGAGCAGTTCCAATCGAGCGATTTAACTAAGATCAAGCAACATGGAAACAGCAAAAATCGGAATCATTGGCGGCAGCGGCTTATACCAGATGCCGGAGCTCCAGGACGTTGAAGAGATCGTCGTTGATACTCCGTTTGGTTCTCCGTCGGATGCTTTCATCGTAGGCACGCTTGAGAACAATCGAGTTGCATTTCTGCCGCGCCACGGGCGCGGTCACCGCCTTACGCCCACCGAAGTTCCGTTTCGCGCCAACATCTACGCGCTGAAGCTGCTGGGCGTCGAGCGGATACTGTCCGCTTCTGCCGTCGGCTCGCTTCAGGAACAGTATGCGCCGCTCGACATGGTAATCCCCGATCAGTTTTTTGACCGGACGCGCGCGCGCGCAGGCGAGTCAACCTTCTTTGGCGCGGGAATTGTGGCCCATGTGGCCTTCGCCCATCCCGTCTGTGAGGAATTGGGAGATTTACTGGAAGAGTCGTGCAAAGTTGCTGATGTTAAAGCGCACCGGCGCGGAACTTACCTGTGCATGGAAGGGCCGGCGTTTTCTACTAAAGCGGAGTCTGAGGTTTATCGCGGGTGGGGCATGGACATCATCGGCATGACGAATTTGCAGGAAGCCAAGCTCGCGCGCGAGGCGGAAATCTGTTACGCCACTCTTGCGCTGGTTACGGATTACGATTGCTGGCATCCCGGTCACGATGCAGTGACGGCAGATTCGGTCATCGAGTACCTCAACAAGAACGTCCGCAATGCTCAACTAATCATGAAGGACGCGATCCGGCGCCTCGGTAAGGAAGAGCGCCAATGCAAGTGTGCGACAGCGCTAAAGAATGCGATCTTCACGGCGCCAGAGCTCTGGCCCGCGGAAACGCGGAAAAAACTTGACGCGATTGTTAAGAAGTATGCGCCCGCTTGAGAAAAGTTGGCATCTAAAGGTTTCTGAGTTCTGAGATTTTGAATTTCAAATCTTGAATTTGGAAGCTGGCTGAGAGGTAATTTATGAGAAGAAGTTTTGTAATATCGACACTAGTTGTTTTGTTGGCTGGGCTGATTGTTTACGCGTCAAATTCGTTTGCCCAGGGACGGGCGAAAACCGGTCCCGATCCGGCCACGATTCGCGACGCTGACCTCGAAAAGGATTCTTTGCACAATCTTGAAGTAGCGCGTCACTATTTCAAGCTAAAGAAGGCCTACCTGGCGGCGCTAAAGCGCTGTGAGGAAATAGACGCCGGCAATCCGAACTTTGCCAAACTGGACGAGGTCCTTTTTATCGCCGGCGAAAGCAGCCTGCGACTCGCGGAGACAGGCGGCCAGCAAAAGACCAAGATCGTATTGCCTGACGAATTGCTAGCCAAAGAAAAACATGACCTAAAGTACAAAACGCCCGAAGAACTAAGCGAGGACGCCCGGGTATATCTTTCCCGGCTGGTGGCCGGCTATCCGCACAGCGCTTTTCTTGAACAAGCGAAGGCAGACCTGAAGTCGCTCGGTGGACCGATTAAGCTGGAAGACAGTAAGCCGTAAGCAGAAAGCAAAAACGTTCTGCAAATCTGAAATCCGAATTCCGCAACCCTAAATTTGAAACCATGTCCCTACTTGTTGTTGGTTCTGTAGCGTTCGACGCGGTCGAAACGCCTTTTGGTAAATGTGAAAAGATGCTGGGCGGCTCGGGCTCGCACTTCTCGATCTCAGCGAGCTTCTTTACTGACGTGCGCATCGTCGGTGTCGTTGGCGGCGACTTCAGCGCGGCCGAACAGCAGGTCTTTGACGCTCACAATATAGACACTTCAGATCTCGAACGGATTCCCGACGGCAAGACATTCCGCTGGTTTGGACGTTACGACTATGATCTTAACGTGGCGCACACGCTCGATACCCAGCTCAATGTCTTCGCTGATTTCCAGCCGAAACTCTCGGAAGCCTCGAAGAGCGCGCGTTTGGTTTTTCTTGGCAACATTCAGCCGGACTTGCAGCGCGCTGTGCGTGAACAAGTTCCCAACGCCGAACTGGTGGCGCTGGATACGATGAACCTCTGGATCGACATTGCGCGCGACTCGTTGCTGCAGACAATCAAGGGCGTCCACGTTGTGATTATCAATGACGCGGAAGCACGGCAACTGACCGGTATACCAAATCTCATTAAGGCGGCGCGGACGATCCTTTCGTGGGGCCCGAAAGCTTTGATCGTGAAACGTGGCGAGTACGGCGCGGCGCTTTTCACTGAGAAGAATTATTTCGCCATCCCGGCATACCCGCTGGAGTCGGTCTTTGATCCCACTGGCGCCGGCGACACGTTTGCCGGCGGTTTTATGGGTTATCTTTCCAGTCAGGAAAGGCTCGATGAGGCAGCGATGCGGCGCGCGATGATTTTTGGCTCGGTGATGGCCTCATTTAACGTCGAAGAATTCGGTACGGATCGCGTGCAGAAGCTGACGCACGATGAAATCAATGAACGCTTTCTCGCCTTCAAGCAGATGACAAGCTTCGAAGAAATACCTTTTCAACGCGCTGTGGCGCAGTAGTTTCGAGTTCCGAGTTTCAAGTTTCGGGTTTACACTTGAAAACCAATTTAATCCGCGTCGAGAACAGTCACCGGGTTCAGGACTTGAACCCGGAACCTGAAACTCGAAACTTCTTCCCGGAGGGTCCCATGTTCTGTCCTGTTTGCGAATCCGAATACGAAGCCGGCATCACGCGATGTCCGGATGACGACTCAGAGTTGGTTAACCGTCTGAACTCCGAGACTGGGGCGCACGATACGAGTGAGGCGAAATTTGTCACGCTTCACAGTCTTGGCTCTCCGGCCGAAGCTGAAATGGTTAACGATATTCTGAAGCAGAACGGCATTCGCTCTGCAGTGCAGTCAGGTGGGGCAGACGCTTTCGCCCCGTTGCTGTCGGCAATGTCACCCGGCGCGGCGATACTTGTGGACGAGCGTGATCTGGATAGAGCGCAGGAAATCTATGCGTCGTTCTTCGGCGCGGACACGACGCCGTTGACAGGCGGCATTCCCGGCGAAGAAGCAGAATGAAGTTTGGGAAGAAGTTTGAAGTTTAGAGTGCAAGCTTTAGCTTGTTTTGCTTCACCAGCACTCACCTAAAGGTTGAACTCTGAACCGCTTGAGCCTCATGAACGCGGAAACCGATCAAGCCATCGTAGTTTTCATGACAGCCGCAAACAGCGAAGAAGCTGGACGTTTGGCTGAAATACTGGTGGGTAAACGGCTGGCCGCCTGCGTTCAGATCATGCCTGAGATGGAATCGGTTTATAGCTGGCAAGGAAAGATTGAGAGGCAGCGCGAAGTGCTATTAATTGCGAAGACCGTAGGTTCAAAGTTTGTTGAGCTCGAAGGCGAAGTCCTGAAACTTCACAGCTACGAAACGCCCGAAATCGTGGCCCTGCCGGTCACGGACGGCTCACGTCCCTATCTCGAATGGCTGCGCGCAAGCACGAGTGAGACGAAGGGCAAAGGCTAAAGTGTTTTGCGTTGTGAAAACACCTCAGCAATCTCTGCGGTAACCTGGTTCTCTGCTCCCAAAGAACTTTGACTGTCGACAATTATTTTGACTACTTCTGCCGGCGAGTCCGTCACATGTAACAACTTGAGATCCTGCTCGCTAACCTTGCCTTCCTTCATTGCCGGGTCACGAATCCAATTCAATAGTCCATCCCAGTAAGCCGATCCAAAAAGCACGACTGGAAAGTTGCGTATTTTCTTCGTCTGGATCAGGGTTAATGCTTCAAAGAGCTCGTCGAGCGTCCCGAAGCCGCCGGGAAAAATGATGAAGCCGAGGCTGTATTTGACGAACATCATCTTGCGGACGAAAAAGTATTTGAATTTCAAACCCTGCGTGAGATAAGGATTCGAGCCTTGTTCAAAAGGCAGTTCGATGTTGCAGCCAATTGATTGCCCGCCGGCTTCGAACGCGCCTTTGTTCGCCGCCTCCATGATGCCGGGGCCGCCGCCCGTGATCACGGAGAAGCCAACGCGGGCGAGCAAGGCGGCAGTTTCCTCGGCAGCTTTGTAGTAGGGATCGTCTTTGCGCGTGCGCGCGGAGCCGAAGATTGAGATCCCGCGCGTGAGCGTAGCTAGCTCATCGAAACCTTCGACGAACTCCCCCATGATACGAAACACACGCCAGGTGTCCGTGTGCGTAAACTCGTCCGGTCCGGGACTCTCGAGCAGTTGCTCGTCTTGAGTGGTGCCAGGTAGGTGTTCGTCAGGAACGTTTGGGTCTTTTAGGTCGGCCATATGTGCCTTTCAACTCTTTGGAGTGCGGTGATCGGTCACCGTTTTGGCCCTGGGCGATTTGACACCCTAATGGTTTAGAAATCAATTCAAAAGCGCGGGCCGCGACAGGTCGCGGCCGACTAAAGCGCTGACAGGTCAGCGCACTCCAAATGCCTTAGATCCCCATAATGTTGTAACCGCAATCGACGTAGATAACTTCGCCCGTAATCGCCGACGCCATTGAGCTGCAGAGAAACAGCGCGGTGTTACCGACTTCGCGCGGATCGACGTTGCGGCGCAAAGGAGCTTTATCGGCGGCATGTTTGAGCATTGAACTGAAATCCGCGACGCCGCGAGCGGAAAGTGTTTGAATCGGACCCGCGCTAATCGCATTGACGCGAATGTTGCGTGAACCCAGGTCGTTTGCCAGGTAGCGCGTGCATGTTTCGAGCGCCGCCTTGGCCACGCCCATAACGTTGTAGCCCGCCACAACCTTCTCAGCGCCGTAGTAACTCATGCAAACAATACTGCCGCCTTCGGTCATCAGTGGCATTGCCGCGCGGGCGAGTTGCGGTAGGGAGTAGGCACTAATCTCGAGTGCGGTCAGAAACGCCTCGCGGCTGGTATCGACAAATTCACCCCCGAGCGCCTCGCGCGGCGCATAGGCGATGCTGTGAATCAAGAAATCCAGCCGGCCAAACTCCGCGCCAATTCGTTTGAATGTTGCATCAACTTGTTCCTGTTTGCTGACATCGCAGGGCAGGAGCAGGGCACCGGGCATCGCTTCGCTCGTTAGCTCTTCAACATTCTCCTTGAGCCGATCACCCTGATAAGTGAACGCGAGACGCGCGCCGGCTTCGTGCAGCACCTGGGCGGTGGCCCAGGCGATTGAGCGTTTGTTGGCTACTCCGAAAATGATACCAGTTTTGTTTTGCAGCATAGTCATTATTAAGAGTTGGGTTTGGTCGAAGTATCGATAAAGTCTGGTTAAAGAGCAAGCCGTTTCTAATGCTTGAAATGTCTAACGCCCGTAAAGACCATCGCTAGGCCGTGTTCATCCGCGGCTGCGATCGCCTCCGCGTCGCGCATTGAACCGCCCGGCTGAATCACTGCAGTGATGCCATGCTTCGCTGCTTCATCGAGTCCGTCGCGAAAAGGGAAAAAGGCGTCTGAAGCTAAAACTGATCCGGCCACCGGCAACTGCGCGCGCATCGCACCAAGCTTCACCGAATCAACGCGCGACATCTGGCCGGCACCGACGCCTACAGTCTGCTTGTCCCGGACGTAAACGATCGCGTTTGACTTGGTATGCTTGCAAACAGTCCAGGCAAACAATAGATCGTTAATCTCTTTTCCCGACGGCGCGCGGTTGGTAACAACCTTCAAGTCTTCCTGTTTGAACTGATGCGTGTCGCGCGTTTGCACGAGCATGCCGCCGCTGATCTGTTTGTACTCGAGACCTTGCGTCTCGTGGGAACGGTCGACGCGCAGTACACGCAGGTTCTTCTTCGATCGCAGCACTTCCATGGCCGCGGGTTCATATTCCGGAGCGATGATAACTTCAGTGAATATCTCGACGACAGCTCGCGCTGCCGCTTCGTCAACCGTTGAGTTGAAAGCGACGATACCGCCGAATGCAGAAATAGGATCGGTGGCCAGCGCGCGTCGGTAGGCCTCTTCCATCGATGTGCCCAAGGCGACGCCAGCGGGATTGGTATGCTTGATGATCGCGCACCCGAGTTCGCCAAAATCAGAAACAAGCTGCCACGCTGCGTCTGCATCGACGTAGTTGTTGAAGGACATTTCCTTGCCAAAGAGTAGCTCGGCATTGGCGATGCCGGAATTCTTGTCCGGAATTTCCCTCAAGATCTGATCCAACCCGTAAAGTGAGGCGCGCTGATGTGGGTTTTCACCGTATCGTAAGTCTCGTACCTTTGTCAGAGTCAGGTAATCAAGTTGTTCCAGAGAATCCGCCGGGATCTCAATCGGATAGTCCCGTTCTTCAAGTTCATTAAAGTAGCGGAAGATAACGCCGTCATAAGTTGAGGTGTGCAAGAAAGCATCGCCAGCGAGTTCGCGCCTGAGTTCGCTCGTCAACGCGCCATCAAACTGGTTAATCTCGTGAGTAATGAATTCGTAGTGTCGCTTATCTGGCACCACGGCAACATCAGTCCAGTTTTTAGCTGCCGACCGGATCATCGCCGGCCCACCGATATCGATTTGTTCGATCGCTTCTTCAATGGTGACGCCTTCGCGGGCGACGGTTTCTTCAAACGGATAAAGGTTGACGACAACCATATCGATCGGCTCAATGCCGTGCTCCCGCATGGCCGACTGGTGATCAGGATTATCACGAATCCCAAGCAAGCCCCCGTGAATCTTAGGGTGCAGCGTCTTCACACGCCCGTCCATCATTTCCGGAAAGCCGGTGACGTCGGAGACGTCGCGCACGTCGATGCCCGCCTCGCGCAACACCTTGGCGGTGCCTCCGGTGCTGATTATTTCCACGCCAAAGCTTTTGAGTTCGCGCGCAAAATCAACGATGCCGGTTTTGTCGGACACGCTGATGAGTGCGCGACGAATCTTTCGTAGTCCGAGGTCTTTATCTTCGGTCATTTGTTTAGGTTTAATTGAAGTTTGATTACAAGACCTACTGTTTACAGAATGATGGGCAGGGAAGCAAGTTCACTTTTTCTTTGCTGCTTGAGGCCAAACGAATAAATCGTGCTTTTGTGCATAACCAAACGCGCCGATTTGATATTCGACACCAGCAGGCAAACCGATCTGCAAACGATGCATCCGGCCGTCGTTCGAGCTTTCTTTGGTGTAGAAGCCGAGCAAATACTGGCTCTTCAAATCTTCCTCAATCGCCTTAAACACCGGTGTTAAATCCACATTCGTTTCCGATGCGAGCGGCGTGGCGGGGTTACCTACCAGAAAATATTTGCCGCCGGATTTTTCGGCGAGCTCGCGAAAGCCTTTAGCCGGAGCGCGAACTCTCAAACGGCCAGCTTGCGGCGTGAACAATGGCAAGTGGATCACGTAAAAGGTCACCTGGTTTTTGAGAGCAGCGGCGATCACCGCCGTGGGCTTTACAGTGCTCGCAGTATCGAGCCCATCACTAATCAGAATCACCAGGCGACGTTCAGAGCGCAAGTTCGGCAAGGGCTCGAAGATTTTTGTTGCCGCCGCCGCTGCATCGAAGATCGCGGTGTGCTGATTGTTTGCGGCCGGAGCAGAGAACGCGGCGCGCGTTGCATCAAAATCGTTTCCAAAAGGCACTGCCGTTTGTGGATGTTCCGCAAAACGAATGACCGCAACTTGCGATCTTTTCCCGAACCTCTGAAACAGACCCAACGCGGTGTCGCGCTGCTGGTTCATAATCTTGCGCAGGCTGCCGGACTCGTCCAGTGCGAAGACCAGCGAAACGCGATCGGCGCCGGCGTAAAGATACAAGCCGGTGGTCGCATTATCTTTGTCGATCAAGGTTATATCGTTTGGCGTTAGTCCGGTCACGGCTTGCCCGCGCTTGTCCCGGACGCGAATAGGAAAGACAACCAGATGAGTGTCAATTCGGACGACGTCATCGTTTGCGTCCGGTTCCTGCGCTCTTGTCGTATTGGTAGCGAGACAGACGGATGCGATTATGCAGCTTAAAAGCAGCGCACACTTATGAATCAGCCGTAAGTAAACGTTATTCGCGGTCGCCAGTTTTGAGAATGACGTAACGGAGGGTCGAGACATGCAGCCGTTTGGCTCAGGTAAAAAACCGACCGAAAAGCAGAATGCTCAGAATCACGATAATTGTGATTACGATGATCTTGACTAAACTCATGACTAATCCCTCATGGGTTAGGGAGACAACAAGGGACGAAACAGGGCTGTATTCTAGAATTCCCTCGGCAAAGTGTCAATGAAGCGGCGGAAACTCGACTGGATAACAGTCAAGTCCCGCTTCGCTTCGCGATCTAAAGAGCAAACGCCTGCCGCTGTGGTTAGTTCCAGACTATTTGAACCTGACCCCGAGGCGACCGCTGAAAAGTCTCGGATTCCCCACGTGGGTCCCACTGAACACGGACTCAAAGTTATAAAGAAACAATTGGTTGGTCAGGTTCTGGACGTCAAATTGAAGATTCAGAGCCACCCGCTCCTTCTGCAGCAGATCGGCGCCCACCGAGAAATCAAGGATAGTTCTCGGACGAACACGCCCGCGCTGAAAATCAATCTCGTTGTACAGTCGCGGGTCGAATCCCTTAGCTACGAATTGTGCCAGAGTGGTGCCAGGCTGGACATCGGTGGGAACGCCTGAGTCGTAACGGCCACTGAAAGTCGCGTAGAGGCCGGACCGTTTATGATTGTAGCCGAATTGAAACTGCGCCTCGTTTCTTTGATCGTGATCATTGGCGAATTTCAGACCCGCGACTTCGAGACTTCGAGTGTCTTCGCCCAAAAACAGTCCACCGTTAATTGGTGTCACACCATAGGCGCGGGCATTGGCAAAAGAGAAGGAGCCATGAAAACCGCGAAGGTCGGTCGTTTCCAGCCTCAGTTCCTCTCCGGTTACGCGGCCGCCGGCAATCGCGATGGGAAAGATTACTCCCGTTTCGAAAAACTGGTCTTTGTCAGAGAAGTTCTGGATGCGCTTCTGATAGACGGTCAAGCCCAGGCGCACATAGTTGGATAATAGTTGCTGCGCGCCAATTTCAAATGAGTGTTCTTTATCCGGAAGGATGGGCCGGACGGTGGTGACACCCTGAAGCACCGAGATTGGAGAAATTGCCGCTGCGGCAGCTGAACTCGCCAGCAAAAGATTTTCGGCGGGCGGTGGCTGGAACAGCCGATTGTAAGAAGCATGCAGAGTTGTGTGCGTGCGCGGAATGTAATACGCCACGGCGATGCGCGGGCTCAGCGCCTGTTCAGCGATCAGCAGTTTATAGTTGTCGTAACGGACACCAGCATCGAGTGTAAAGTTCTTGAAAAGTGGAAAACGATCCTGAATGTAGGCGCTAAGTGTACGACCGGTTTTCGGCCCATCAAATACGAACGGATGTGTTTGATTGAATCCGTTGACTGGGTTTGGGAAGACGTTCCCCTGGTCGTCTACCAGATCGGGAAATACTACCGTCGGGTAGAAGCTAAAGTTTTCGTTAAGCGGTGTAACGGTCACTTGTCCACCAAGCTTGATGTTGTGACTGCCGCGCGTCAGCGACAAAGAGCCCAGGACACCGTAGTTTTGCAAGGTGCGATTCTGCGCGGCAACTACCGGAGTAGATGTCGGATTGCTCGTCAGAATTGATCTGCTGAAGCGGTTGAAGAACGAAACCTGAGCCACGGTGTTGGGCGAAAAGATATGCTGAAAGTTTACGCTCTGCGCACTATCTCGCAGCCGTTCTCGTTCGTCCTGGTGAGCAACTTCCTGAGCGAAACGGTTTGGCACCTGGAAATTAGATCCTCCGAACGTGAAGACGCCACGCAACGAATTGTTCTGATCAAACTGATAGTCGAGCCGGAAAAACCCTTTGCCGGTGCGACCAAAGTTATGAAAGTTATCCAAGGTCGGCGGATCGAGATAACGTTGCGACGTCGTTGTAGAGAGATTGGTGAGAAAGCCAAACCTCTTCGTGTGCGTTGCAAAGTCCGCGGCTATCTCGCCCGTGGAGAAGCTGCCGCCGGATAACGACAGGCCTCCCTGAGTTGGACCCTCCAGGCCGGAGCGCGTGTTTACGTTAATTACGCCCGCCAGCTTGTCGCCAAATTCTGCCGGGATTCCTCCGGTAAGCACTTCCACGGTCCTGAGCGTACGGGCATCGAGGCTCGTTGAAAAGATCGCAGACATATTGTCTGTGACCGGCACACCGTCAACGACATACTGCACCTGCGACTCCGAACCGCGTGGATGCATGCGCCCATTATCGTCCGTCACAAATCCGGGCGCCGACGCCACCATACTTTCAATCGCGCGCGACGGAGCTGCACCCATCGGCCGCTCAAGAATTGTTTGATTCAGATCGGTGTCTGAGGAGGTGCGATCCTGCTCCAGCACAGCCGAGTTGTCGCCTGTAACAGTCACCGCCGCAGTGGTTCCTTCGAGCGGCAAGGAAAGGTCGACGTTAGCCGGAATCGTGCTTTCGAGGTCGATCGACTGTTCAGTCGGTTGAAATCCCGGCGCTTCAGCGTGGACGTTGTAAGTGTTGAAAGGGATGTTTACTAACTTGAAAGAACCTTGTTCATCCGTTTGGACTGTCTGCGAATAACCGGTGAGTGGCTGTGTAATCGTCACCTGAGCGCCTCGCACGAGCGCGCCCGAAGGGTCCTTCACCGTACCCTGCACCGCTCCAATTCGCGCTTGCCCGAAGATGGATTGAAAGAGAATTAATGTAGTTAGAATTGCTAATGAGAACCTGAAAGTTTTTTTTAGAACCATGGAAAGCCTCCGTTGTCTGCACAAAAACTGTGCGGGCTGTAACCAGGATCGACTCGACAAGGAGACGAAGATCGGCACAGCTTCGCTGAAACTTCCGTGTGGTTGAACGACAACGGCACGAAAGAGCGATCTACAGGGTGGCCATTGGAGGTGCGCGTCCGCGCCGCGGAGTGGTGGTTTGCGAGTAAACGGATACAGTGGTTAAGGTGAAGAAGCGCGATCGAAGAGACGACGCGAGGAGGCTTGGTGGGACCGAAATTAAAGTCGCAGAAAAGTTCTGGTGTAACTGACAAATGAGACAGTCGCCGCAGCCGGGAAGTTTGGTCGTAGTCTTGGTGTCAGTTGCCGGATCCGAAAAGTTGGAAGCGCCAACGACAGTATTCGCGGCAGCTGGGGTTCCGTGCGTGTGCGCGGCCTCGACAGTTGTTCCGTAAACTATGAAACCGAGTAGCAACAGGGAGAGGACACGCGTAAACGCGTGGTGCTGTTTGACAAACTTTGGATTCCGTTCTCTGTTCACTTTTTTGCGGGCTGTGTTAGAGTCCTGAGCCGCAGTATAGGGATGCCTACCATCACTGTCAAATATGTTCCTGGCCCTCGCGAGGCGCAAAAAATTGAGCTTAAGTGGCGAGTTGTCGCTTGTCGGTTGAGCCAATTGCTCGCAAGAAAGGCTCGCCTCTTTGCCGCAGGCAAGGTGCTTTTCGCCTTGTGCGCTTTGCTTGGTTCTGGAACGCTCGCGAGTCTCAAAGCTCAATCGCTCAGCGCCCGAATCAGTGTTTCTTCTGCCGCGCCCGCCAGGATTAGGATTGACGTGCGTTTACCCGCCCCGACGAAACACTTGTCGTTTCGCAATACGTACGCCGGCGTGCTAGGACTCGGCGAGAGGATCGAAATAGTTGAAGGAATCAGGGACAACGGCGAACGCGTGCGTGTTCAGAAGCTGGCGCCTGGGGAATTGGAGTGCGGTGAAAGAGTTTCGCGATTGACTTACGAGGTTAACCTCGCGCAATCGCCTCGACCTTCCGACATGTCACATGTTTCGTCGCTCGATTCAGATCGCGGCGTGCTGATGATGGCGGACTTGCTTCCGCAGTCGACAGGCGGCGCAAACGGTTTTGCTTCCGCAGTCATCACTGTTGAGGTTCCAACCGGCTGGACTGTCGCATCCAATGTCGATAACAACGGCCCCCAATTTTCAACGGATGATCCGGAGTCGGCTGTATTTCTGATTGGACCTTCGCTCCGGGAAACACGTCGACCAGTATCTGCGACCAGTGTTTCGATAATCAGCTCGGGTAAATGGCCGCTTGCGGACAACGATGCGACGAAGATTGCCGAAAAGATCCTCGAAGGGTACACGGGAGTTACGCACTCTGAGCTCAAACGCAACCCGGTTGTCATGTTGGTTCCTTATCCGGATGACGCTGGTCCAGACAATTGGACCGCGGAAACGCGGGGAAACGTTGTCGTCCTGGTGTTAGGGCGGAAGGCTAATCGCAAAAAGGCCCTATCGCGGCTTGGAATCGTGCTCAGCCACGAGCTGTTTCATCTTTGGGTACCCAACTCCTTAAAACTTGAAGGCGCTTACGATTGGTTTTTTGAAGGCTTCACTCTTTATCAGGCCTTGCGGATGGATCTTCGGCTTGGCTTGATCTCCTTCTCGGATTATCTGGACACGATCGCGCGCGTGTATGATTCGTATCGTTCTTCGTTGGACGGTGATCGCTTGTCGTTGATCGAAGCATCAGAAAGGCGTTGGACGACATCTTCATCGCTGGTGTACGAAAAGGGAATGTTGGCCGCGTTCATCTATGACTTGTCACTTAGGAAACTCAGTGATTGCAGCGCCTCGCTCGACGATGTATACGCCGAACTCTTTCGCCTTTGGGCAACAGGACATAGAGGCGCGAACGAGACTATAATCAGCGTGCTAAGCGAGCGCGAAGGCTTAAAAACGTTTGCTCGAGACTACGTTGAGAGCGCCGGCAACATTGACCTTGCCGCAGCGGTTTCGGAATATGGTATTCAGCTGCAGCGGCGCGGCTCGGGAACAACTTTGATTGTGGCGCGTGACCCTGGCAAAGTGCAGCGAAAACTCCTCGGCTGCATCGGTTATCGAAAATAGTTTGTGTTCGGATATTATTGAAGAGCTAACCATGGACATTATGCAAATTAAGTTGGGTACCATTGGCAAGTGTTTGTTACTTCTGTTCGTCCTGGTTGTGGCTCAGGGGTGCCAGACGCTGGCCAAGCAAAGTAATACCGGTGTAGTGGTCGCACGTTTTGCTCAGATACGGAGTTCAACGGCGGTGGTCGCCGCAGATTTATTGAAGGTAGATCGTGGAGACGTGATTGATATTCTGGACTTTCAGGACGTGCAGGATCCCAGTGACAACTCCAAGAAAGAGCGCTGGCTGCGCGTTCAGGCTCACGATGAGGACAGCACTGAGGGTTGGATCGAGGCTCGGAACGTAATGCCCGATGATGTGTTGCAGGCGTCGAAGAAACTTGCTGACGAGGACAAGGGGATTCCGGCGCAGGCCAGCGGACAGCTTCGCGCCAGTTCGAATTTGCGACTCAGTCCTGATCGCAGTGGCAACGAAAACATCATGATGCGACTCGACAGCGGTTCGAGCTTTGACGTTGTTAGCTGGAAGCGAGTGCCAAAACCAAAGTCATCGGAAGTGATCGAAAGCGATGTGGCGCCGAAGGCTGGCAGTGCGCAACCGGGAAATACTCGCGGAAACAAGGAGAATCAGGACGAGGACCAGCCGGAGGAAACTAATGAGGTTTGGTACAAGGTTCGATTGCCTTCGCTGGCTTCGCCGGCGCCCTCGGGTTGGATTTATGGAAAGCAGGTTGAACTTACGGTGCCAAGCGACATCATTTTTTATCGCACTGGCCGTGAGTTTGTAGCGTGGCAACGGCTCGATGGTGACACGTCAAGTGAGGCGGATGGTTCCAAAGGGAAGGACGCCGCGAAGGAATCAAAACCCGGGAGCTGGGTGATACTTGAGAAGAGCAGTTCCGATCAACCGCACACGATTGGCGAGCCCGATTTTGATCGCATCTACGTGCTTGGTTACGATAAGCGTGATCAGGAACACTACACCGCTTATCGCAGTCCGGACTTGAAGGGTTACCTGCCTTGCCGAATTGAAGGTAGACCAGACCAGAAAACCTTTACGATTCGCGTGCAGGATGAGAGCGGACAAGTAAGCGATGTTCAATACAGTATCTACAAAGACAGCCGCGGCTACCTCAAAGTGAACGCGCCCAACGTTGTAAACAAGGATAAGGAAAAGAAGAAGAAGTAGTTGTTGCGTTCTAATGCAGCAGCTGAAACTGTTCGCTCCAGTGAATTCAATGCAGGCATCGCGGCGTCCGGTAATTGTCGGTGTTGGAGGATTCACCTCTGAGGTCGGCAAAACTACATTGATGTGCAATCTGCTGCGCGAGTTCCCCGGTTGGGAGGCGATAAAGACTACGCGCGGCCACTATCGTTCGTGCGGAAAGGATCCGCACATTTGTTGTGTCAGCGATCTCCTCGAAGACGAGGCGGTGATTCGATCCGGACGCGAGTTAACCTACGCTGCAGGAAAAGATACGGGACGTTACTGGGATTCGGGCGCGACTAACGTTCATTGGCTCATAGCAACGGATCAGCAAGTTGAATCTGGGATTGAGCAGGCGCTCGGACGAGTTCAGGCGCTGGGAGTTTTCGTTGAAGGCAACAGCTTCACCAAATTTATCAAGGCGGATTACTTTGTTATGGTAGTGGGCCCTGGCAGCTTGAAGATTAAGTCTACCGCCCGAGAAGCGCTAAGCCGAGCTTCCGCCTTCTATCTTTCGGGGGAAACTGAAGATGGTGCCAGGGAACTACTGAACTCATTCCTCGCACGGAGTGATCACGGATTCATGGCGCGGAAACACAAGGTTTTTGGGCGCGCCGAGCTGCCCGAACTGATTTTGTCGCTTCGAGAGTTAAGCAAAATGGCATCGCCGTAGGCGTCTAGCTGCCCCTCATTTTGCCGCTGGGAAAAGAAATCCATGAAAGAGTTAAGGTGCGCTTGACAGAGTGAACTTCCTACGGTAAAGTCCTCGTTTGCTTGGGGCGAATTTATTCTCTCTGTAACGCAAATCCAAAGACAAATTGGAAATGATGTTTGAAAACTAGATAGAGCGTGTCCATATCAATGACCTTTGGGAGTCAAGACGACGAACGATAAAGTTCGCGTATAAAACTCTTTAAAGAAGAGTCATTATCGGATACTTTAACCAGTTATCGATAATGTTCCAGAGAACAAATTCTAACGAGAGTTTGATCCTGGCTCAGAATCAACGCTGGCGGCGTGCCTCAGACATGCAAGTCGAACGCGAAAGTCTCCTTCGGGGGGCAAGTAGAGTGGCGCACGGGTGAGTAACACGTAGGTAATCTACCTTTGGATGGGG
>JBDUDV010000006.1:0-64138 GCA_040002755.1 Acidobacteriota bacterium
CAACCTCGTAGCTAACGATCATTTAGTCACTTTTCCAAGAGAGGCCACCCGCCAATTTTCAACCGGTCGATCTTATGCTGCGAGGAAACTATACGGCCCGGATAGATGCGAAGGGTCGGCTAAAAGTGCCGACGCCATTTCGCCGCCTTATCGATGAAAAGCACGGCGGTGAATTCTACCTAACAAGTCTTACTGGTGACAATGTTCGCATCTACCCATTGCCGGAATGGGAATCGATAGAACAACGTCTCTCGCTACTGCCGAGCATGGATCCGGCGCGGCGCAAGTTCCTTGACAGAACGAACTACTTTGGACAGCAGGGGACGATCGACGGCCAGGGACGCATCTTGATTCATCCGTTGCTGCGCAAGGCCGCCGGCGTCATGGGAGATGTGGTCGTACTTGGATATCTGACTTACCTGGAGGTTTGGGAAGTCGACGTTTTTAAGGCCAGCAAGCTTGCCGAGCCTTACACGGAAGACGACGAGGCGGCGATTTCGAAACTCGGAATCTGAGAGAAGTGAAGAACGACAAGTGAAAAGTGATAAGCAATAAGACCACATTCACAAGTTCCGACTTCTCACTCTTCACTTTTTACTTTTCACTGGTTGACAGTTCTTTGAACAAGATCACGGGGCGGTGGTGATGGCTGCGCCTTTGGGGGGCAGAGGCGCGCCCCATTGCCCCGTGCTGCTTCGAGAATCGATGCAGTTCCTCGCTCCTGAGCGAGGAGGTCTTTTTGTCGACTGTACGCTTGGCCCTGGCGGACACAGTGAAGCGATCCTCGAAGCGTCGCCTGGGGTACGAGTCATCGGCATTGATCGAGATGCGACGGCGCTCAGCTCAGCGCAGGAACGTTTGGCCCGGTTTGGTGAACGCTTTCGGGCTGTCCATGCCGACTTTCGCGAGCTGGACCGGATATTGAAACCGGAGGACGAGCCGGTCGGAATCCTGGCCGATCTTGGTGTTTCCTCGCTGCAGGTTGATTCACCGACGCGAGGGTTTAGTTTTCGCTTCGACGCGCCACTCGACATGCGAATGAATCCTGAGGGAGACGAAGAGAGCGCCGCGGATCTTCTGCTGCGGCTGTCGGAAGAGGAAATAGCAACAATCATTTTTGACTATGGCGAGGAACGAAACTCACGCCGCATCGCCAAATGGATCGTGGAGAGCCGGGAAAAGGGGACGCCGATCACGACCACAAAAGAATTGGCGGATCTGGTAGCGCGAGCTGCCGGGAAGAGAACAAACTGGCATATCCACCCGGCCACGCGAACTTTTCAGGCTTTGCGCATCGCGGTCAACCGAGAGCTTGAAGACCTGGGTCAATTTGTCGGTACAGCAGTCGATCTTTTACAACCTGACGGACGCTTCGTGGTAATAAGTTTTCATTCACTTGAAGACCGCATAATGAAGCAGGAGTTGCGGCGGTTGTCGGGCTACTGCCAGTGCGATACTCGAGGCTGGTCCGACGTTTGTACTTGTGGCGCGCGACACGCAGTTGAAATATTGACAAAACGTCCAGCCGTTCCCGACGACGTTGAAATAGAGGCGAATCCCCGATCGCGCAGCGCAAAACTGCGCGCTTGTCGCAAGCTCTAAGATTTCAGATTTGAGGATCTCAGATACCTGAAAACTAAAGACCCGGAGTTTCCCATGAGAAGAGTTCCTTCGAAGCAACGCAATTCCCAGATTCACCGCGATCGGGACTTGCGGGCCCTCTCCCGTCTCGCGCTTTTGCTGCTCGGCGGCCTGGTTCTGGCCGGGGGCTTCGTATTCGCTGCGCGACAGCATTTTGCTGCGCTTGATTACGGCTACAAGAGCGAGGGGCTTCGGCGCGAACGCGAAGCGTTGCTGGCGGAAAAGCAACATCTAATATTGAAGAAGGAACAGGCCTTTGCTCCAGCACGCCTGGCACTACAGGCGAGGGAACTCGGCCTTAAACCGCTCTTGGCCAGCCAGGTCGGAAACCAGAAGGCCAGCAGCCGTAGCCAATTGCCAATCGCGCCGGCTCTGCTTACTCCTTCCGCTTCGTTTCAGCGCTAACCTGCGCGCTGGCAATTAGCAGTCTGAGAATCCAGGTTTCGAAAATGAAATTGAGATCTGCGATCTCAGAGAAGGGATACATCCTCGATGGCGCGTCGTTCCCGTCAGACAGAGTCACGTCCAGACCTTTCGTTTCGCCGCACGCTTTTAGTTGCGGCTTTCGTAGCCTTGTGGATGTTGGGCATCAGCGCACGGCTGGTTTACCTGCAAGTGTCGCGTCACGACAAGCTTGCTGCTCGCGCGCATCAACAACAGCAGGACGCCATCGAAACCAGCCCGACGCGCGGACCGGTGCTTGACCGAGCAGGAGTTGAATTAGCTCGCACGATCGATACAACCTCTGTCTTCATCGCTCCAGACGAATTTAAGAAGACCAAGAATGACACCGAGGCCCAGGCCACCGAAGCGATCGGGCGCACGGCCCAGTCTCTTTCGTCTTTGCTCGGCCTGGATCAAAAGGCAGTCTTCAACCAAATCAACGACGCGCGAAATAGCGGCCGCCGTTTTCTATGGATTGCTCGACGCATCGACCCTGAAAAAGCGACGCAGCTCAACGCAATGGATCTCGCCGGGGTTCACACGAAGAGCGAGCCGAAGCGGTTTTATCCAAATGGTTCGCTGGCTGCGAACGTGCTTGGGTTCGTCGGGCTCGATGGTAACGGACTGGCTGGAATTGAACAGGTTTACAACGAAAAGATCGTCGGTGAACCCGGAAAGATCTTCATCGAAAAGGATTCGCTCGGTAGAGCTTACGAGAGCACGGAAGTTCTGGGTCGTCCTGGGCAGACAATCGTTCTGACAATCGATCAGTCCATTCAGTATCAGGCGGAAGCCGCGTTGACGGCAGCGATCGCACAGTCTGGCGCGAAAGCGGGAACGGCCATCGTGCTTGATCCGCATACCGGCGACATTCTGGCGCTCGCTAATGCGCCCACTTTTGATCCAAACGATGTCGGCGCCGCGCCCCCTGCATCGCGTGCCAACTGGGCTTTGCAAAATATTTACGAACCGGGCTCGACCTTCAAAATTATCGCCTTCTCGGCGGCCATCGAAAAGGGATTGGCAAAACCTACCGATCACATCGACTGCCAGATGGGATCAGTCACCGTCGCCAAGCGTTTAATTCACGATCACCATCCCTTTGGCGACTTGACCCTCGCGGACGCGCTCGCCAAATCGAGCAACGTTGCAGCAATCAAACTGGGCCTGCGCGTTGGTGACCCGACGATGTACGAATACATCACTCGCTTTGGTTTTGGCACGCGCACCGGAATCGAATTGCCGGGTGAAACCGCCGGACTGATTCGGCCACTCAGTCGCTGGCAGCCGTCATCGATTGGTTCGGTAGCTATTGGTCAGGAAGTAGGTGTTACACCGTTGCAGATGGTGGCGGCTTTCGGGGCGTTGGCAAACGGTGGTGTGCGTATCGCTCCCCACTTGATTCGCGAGATCCGGAACGGCGAGGGAGTTGCAACCTATCATCCAAGTCCCGAACAACATCGCGTTATCAGCAAGGAGACGGCCAGCGCATTAAGAGGAATGCTCGAAGGCGTTACGTTAAACGGGACCGCGAAGAAGGCGCAACTGGATGGCTACACAGCAGCCGGCAAAACCGGCACAGCGCAAAAGATCGACCCGAAAACAAAGGCCTACTCGACGACTAAGTTTGTCGCGTCATTCGTTGGCTTCGCACCAGTTAACAATCCGGCGGTGGTCATTATTGTTGTCATCGACGAGCCGGGCGGTTCATATCACGGCGGTGACGTCGCGGCGCCAGTGTTTCGTCAGATTGCCGAACAGATTCTGCCGGGGATGGGCGTAATTCCGGACACGGATTTTAGCAATCCGCAACTGGTCGCGCTCGCAGCGCAGACGCCGGCGCAGGTTGCACATCTGCACGAAGAACAGAAGATTCGCGCGAACGAAGCGCGGCAGGAACAGGCGAGGGCGGCAACAATGCCGCAGGTTACCGCGCGCGACAATCGTGGTGGTGAGATCGTTTATGCAGTGGCTACGGATGACGCGATAGTGATGCCGGACCTGCGTGGACGCAGTGTGCGAGACGTCGCCCGCGCTTGCGCGAGACTTGGCAGGCAGCTTGAAGGGCGTGGTGAGGGTGGCCGCGTCGTCGAACAAACTCCACAAGCGGGAAGCGACCTGCTGCCGGGGCAAATCATTTACGTTGATTTCGGGAAGCTGAACTGAAGGCGATAAGCAGACGTTACAAAAATAATTCACGGAGCAGCCAAATGATCCCCCAGCGAATGTTTGTTAACCGGATTTCGGTTAATGGACTAAGAGAGCGAGTGACGGCCTGTAGAAAGCGTCTGCGCGATAGTCGCGTGATGCTTAAAGCCCACGCCGGAGCGCCAGTTGTTGAACCATTTACGGAGACGCGGACAAACTGTTCTCCGTTTGCAGAGAGCGAACTGGAGGAAGCCGGAGCGCTGCTGGAGCTTGAAACACAAGAGGTCGGAATCACGTGAATGTTCGCGAAGCAGCCGATTTGATGGGCGCCAGTGTCGCTGGCATGAACGATAGGGGCGCTGAGTTCTTTGACAAGGAAATCAAGGATTTTTCCATCGACTCTAGATCGGTTAGTTCCGGCGAGCTCTTCTTCGCGTTGTCGCAGGATGACTATGTCCGCGCCGGCTTTAACGGCACGTTTGCCGACGGGCATCAATACATCAAGAGCGCATTTGACCGTGGCGCCATTGCTGCCGTTGGTCGGGCCGATCGCATGGCGAGTGATCCGAACCTCGCGCAGCTGAAGCACCGTCTGCTCATGGTGGATGATGCGATTGCGGCACTACAAACATTGGCCCATCGCGTCTATGAAGCATGGGCCAAGCCCGTAGTTGGCATTACCGGTAGCGCCGGAAAAACCACCGCCAAGGAGCTGACCGCACATCTGCTAAGTGTGAATGGTCAACGCGTCTTGAAGAGTGAGCGCAACTACAACAATGGTCTCGGCCTGCCGTTGTCGGTGTTGCGTCTGGTTAGCGAAGGCAGATCGCCTGGACAGTTTGATGTGGCGGTGCTGGAAATGGGAATGTCGTCGCCCACGCACGAGATCGCACGACTCTGCAAGATCACGCCGCCGGACATTGCCGTAGAGTTGATGATTGCGCCGGTGCATCTGGAGTATCTGGGAACGATCGAAAACATCGCAGCCGCAAAGGCTGAGCTGATCGAAGGTCTTAAGCCGGGGGGCATCGCAGTGCTGAACGCAGACGACGAGTGGGTAATCAAGATGCGCGCCAAACATAAGGGGCGCACGGTCACCTTTGGAATCGAGAATACGGCGGACGTCAGCGCCAGCGAGATCGATACCAGCCAACTGGGTTTGATCAGGTTTCGTTTGCAAACTCCGCTGGGTGAAACGCCGGCAACGTTGCACATGAGCGGGCAGCACAACTTAATGAACGCCCTTTCGGCGGCGGCGGTGGCGACCTGTTTTGAACTTGCGCCCGGGCCGATTGCGGCGGCATTGAACACCGCCGAACCTCCGCGCATGCGTGGCGAGGTGCTGGATTTCGCCGCCGGATTTTCAGTGGTAGATGATTCGTACAATTCGAATCCGCGTTCACTAATAAATATGGTGCGCACCATTACCGAGGCAGGGGTGAACGCGACCCGGCGCATTGTTATTGCCGGTGAGATGTTAGAGCTGGGACCTGAGGAAGTCACGCTGCACCGCGAAGCCGGTCGCGAAATCGGCCGCACCGGCGTGAACGTTCTCTGGGGTGTTCAGGGTTTGGGAGCGGAAATCGTCGCCGGTGCCGCGGAAGCTGGAGTAACTGATACGCGCTTCTTCGAAACGTCTGACGAAGCCGCCGCCGCGCTGATCGCAGAGCTCAGCGAAGGCGATCTTGTTTTGGTGAAGGGCTCGCGGGGCGTCGCCACTGACAAGATAGTTGTCGCCGTTCGCGAGCGTTTCGCGTTGGCGGGTTCAGCCGACTAGCAAAACACGAGTGAGACGAGCAGGAAGACGACAATAGCGAATGATTTATTACGTCCTATACGAGCTACTCTACAACCACTTTAAGGAGAAGGATTGGTTCCTAATCAAGGCGCTCAACGTTTTTCAGTACGTCACCTTCCGCACGGCGTATGCGTCGGTCACCGCGCTGTTGCTTTCGCTGGTGTTTGGCGGCCGGCTAATTCGCGCGCTGAAGTCCTGGAACGTGGGACAGCAGATTCGCGAAGAGGGACCACAGGGACACATGGCCAAACGCGGAACGCCAACAATGGGCGGCGTGTTGATAGTCGGCTCGGTGGTGATTTCGACTTTGCTATGGGCCAGGCTTTCGAGTATTTACGTTTGGACGGTCGTGATTGCGACGCTGCTTTTCGGCGCGATCGGTTTCGCCGACGACTACTACAAGATGGCGAAGCAACGCAGCCTGGGTCTTACCGGCAAGCAAAAGTTGCTTGGGCAGTTGCTGATCGCAATCGCTGTTTGGGCAGTCCTTTTCGTGGTAACCAAATATTTCGCGAGTCATTATTCATGGAATGTGAGCATTCCCTTCATCAAAGCGACCGCGGTGCCGAATGGGATCAGTTATATCGGGCCATACCTTTATCTGATTTTCATAATCATCGTCCTGCTCGGATTTTCCAACGGAGTGAACCTAACTGATGGTTTGGATGGCCTGGCGATTAGCGTCACCTTTATCGCGGTGACCGCGCTAACCGCCTTGACCTATTTAAGTAGTGATGCACGCTGGGCGAATTATTTGGAATTGACACATCGGCCCGAAGCCGCTGAATTGACGGTTTTCTGCGGGGCTCTGGCAGGGGCGAGTCTTGGCTTTCTTTGGTACAACGCACCGCCGGCAGAAGTTTTTATGGGCGACGTTGGCAGTCTGGCGATCGGCGGCGCACTGGGCACAGTGGCCGTGCTGACCAAACAGGAATTCATGCTGTTGATGGTGGGCGGCGTGTTTGTAATCGAAGCGTTATCGGTGACGCTCCAGGTGGGTGTATTCAAAATGACGAAGCGCACAACCGGCACCGGGCGGCGGCTGTTTAAGATGACGCCGCTGCACCACCACTTTGAAATGCAGGACTGGAAAGAGTCGAAGATCGTGTTCCGCTTTTTGATTCTGGCGATCCTGTTTGCGTTGTTGAGTCTGTCGACGTTGAAACTGAGGTAGTGAGCAGTAAGCGGTGAGCAGTGAGCAGTCAGCCGAAAAGCAGGAGGCCCAGGAGGCAGAAGTGAGAAATTATCAACAGGCTAGGCGCGATGCTTTTCTGCTCACTCGATGAACGTCGCGGGCAAGAAAGTACTAGTGGTCGGTGCCGCGCGCAGCGGCATCGCGTGCGCTAAGTTCCTGGTGGTCCGCGGTGCGACAGTCGCTCTTAACGACGTGCAGCCGATCGAGAAATGGAGCGTCGCAGCGCTCGCTTTGAAAAACGACGGCGTCGGTTGTTTCGCCGGCGAACTGCCTGGTTGGCTGCTCGATCAGCTGGACCTCGTCGTCGTTAGTCCCGGCGTTCCGACCAAGGCGATTCCGCTTCGTTATGCAGAACGCGCCGGAGCGGAAGTCATCGGCGAAGTTGAATTGGCGTCGCGATATTTGAAAGGACGGATAGTGGCTATCACCGGGTCGAATGGCAAGACCACGACGACCTCGTTGGTTTCAGCATTACTTAAGGACGGCGGTTTGCCGACTTTGGTTGGCGGAAATATCGGCACGCCGCTCATATCGTTGGTTGAAAGTTCGCGCGCTGACGGTTGGACAGTTGTTGAGATGTCGAGTTTTCAGTTGGAAACAATCAAGGAGTTTCACCCGACGGTTTCTATTGCACTAAACGTTACGCCAAACCACATGGATCGCTACGAATCATTTACGGACTACGCGGCGGCGAAGCATCGGATTTTCATGAACCAGGCGCCGGGAGATGTCGCGATTCTAAATGCTGACGACGAAATCGTCGCGAGTTGGGCTAAAGGGTTGCGCGCCCACGTAACCAGTTTCAGCGTCAAGCAACAACTGGAAGAAGGTCTGTTTTTGCGCGGTCGCGAAATTGTTTCGCGTACACCCAGCGGAGAGCGTGTCTTATTGATGTCTAACGAGATGAATCTTCGCGGACTGCACAATGTTGAGAATGTGTTGGCAGCCGTTGCCGCCGGATTGGCTTGCGGAGTTGCGCCTGCGTCCATGCGCGAGACGATCAGAAACTTTCAACCGGTGGAGCATCGGCTGGAGTTTGTTGCAGAGATTGGCGGCGTAAAGTTTTACAACGACTCGAAAGCTACCAGCGTCGATGCGACAGTCAAAGCTCTTGAATCGTTTGTCGACGAAGCGGGAAAGATAGTTTTGATTTTGGGTGGACGTGGGAAGAAAGCTCCTTACGCGCCGCTGGCCTCGCTGGTACGCGAGCGAGTCAGGAGGCTACTCCTGCTCGGCGAAGATGCGGACACAATCGAAAGTGAATTGGGAGAATTCGCGCCGAGCGAGCGAGCAGAAGACATGACCGCCGCAGTCACGCTTTCATTTCAGGCGGCGCAAGCGGGCGACACAGTTTTGTTGGCGCCGGCGTGCGCAAGTTTCGATATGTTTACCAGCTTTGAGCATCGCGGGCGCGTCTTCAAAGACGCAGTTTCGAGTTTGAAGTTTCGAGTTTCGAGTTCAAACGCACAGCAGGAATCTGCCGACATGGAACCGGAAAGGCGAAACTCGGAACCCGGAACTCGAAACTCTTAAGACATGGCAAGAAAGTTATACCCAGACAAGTGGCTCTTCGCGGCAAGCATCGGGTTGGCGCTATTTGGCGTAGTCATGGTTTATAGCGCCTCCGCAATGTTGGCTCTTAGCGAGCATCACGGCAGCTTTTATTACCTAACGAAGCAGGCGATCTGGACGGCAATCGGATTAGTCGCAATGCTCGTCGCCATGCAGTTTGATTACCATCGTCTGCGGGACCCTCGCATCGTATATGGACTGCTGTTGTTAAGCGCCTTCATGCTGCTCGCGGTGTTTGCTTTCTCACCTATTAACGGTGCCCGACGCTGGATCAAGTTTCATGGTTTCTCAATTCAACCGTCAGAGATTTCAAAACTTGCCCTGGCGATCTTTCTCGCGTACTTCCTCGAGAAACGCGTCGGCCGCGAAGGTGAGTTTTGGGCCACCTTCATTCCTGCCGGCATAGTGACTGCGCTTCTGGCGGGGCTTATCGTAGTTGAACCTGACTTCGGCACTTCGATGATGCTGGCCGTCATGTTCGTCATCGTTATCTACACTGCCGGAGCCAGAGCATTGCACCTCGCTATGGCTGCGGCACCGGCAACGGTCGTAGCGACGGGTTTGTTAATTTTTGTTCCTTGGCGAATGGCGCGCCTGATCTCGTTCTGGAATCCATGGACCGATCCGCAAAAGAGCGGGTTTCAGGTGGTGCAGTCACTTATCGCGGTTGGGTCGGGTGGTACGAATGGACTCGGCTTTGCTCAGGGAAAACAGAAGATGATGTTTTTGCCGTTTGCGCATTCCGATTTCATCTTTGCAGTGATCGGTGAAGAACTGGGTCTGCTCGGCACGCTCGCTGTGTTGTCGGCGTTCGCAGTGTTTCTCTGGCGCGGGATTCGTATTTCTTTGTTGGCGCCGGATCGTTTTGGCAAGTTGCTGGCGATGGGCATCGTGACCGGCATCGTGGCGCAGGCTCTATTTAATATGAGCGTGGTCCTTTCGCTGGTGCCGACCAAGGGAATTCCGTTGCCGTTTATTTCGTACGGCGGATCGTCGCTGGTGCCGACGCTGGCGGCAGTCGGAATTCTCCTGAACATCTCGCAACACACGACGAGTTCATCGCGCGCTGAGTAAACCGGATGCGCGTACTAATCGCCGCCGGGGGAACTGGCGGGCACATTTATCCGGGAGTCGCGATCGCAAAGGAAATCTTGCGGCGCTCACCGGGATCGGAAGTCAGATTTGTTGGCACTGCACGTGGCTTGGAAAATAAACTGGTTCCACAAGCAGGCTTCGAACTTTCGCTCATTGACAGTGCGGGTCTTAAGAATGTCGGCCTGGTTGCGCGCGCGCGCGGACTTCTGGTCCTCCCGAAGAGTTTTCTGGAGGCGCGAGTGTTGATCAAGGCCTTCCGGCCTGATGTTGTGGTTGGCGCCGGTGGTTATGTTTCCGGTCCAGTGCTTCTGACCGCGGCCATGTTGAAATTGCCAACGCTGGTGATGGAGTCGAATGCGTTACCCGGTTGGACCAATCGCGTGCTGGCGCGTTTTGTTGACAAGGCAGCTGTTTCCTTTGATGCCGCGCTGCCTTATTTCCGCGGTAAGGCGGTAGTAACTGGCAATCCGGTGCGCCGGGAGTTCTTTGAGATAGGAGCGAGGCAGCCCCAGCCGGGGCAGTTTTCGATTCTCGTGTTTGGTGGTTCACAAGGCGCGCGCGCAATCAACGAAGCGATGATCGCGGCGCTGCCATTGCTGGAAATTGTGAAGGATGCGTTGCGGATAACACATCAAACGGGCGAAGCGGATTTTGCCACGGTCAGTTCCGGATACGACGAGGCCGGCTGGGGCGAACGTGCTGTTGTCCGGAATTATATTGACAATATGGTCGATGCTTTCGCGGCTGTCGATCTCGTGATTTGTCGCGCCGGCGCAACTACGACGGCAGAATTGATCGCAGCAGGCAAGGCGTCAGTGATGATTCCGTTTCCTTTAGCTGCCGATGATCACCAGCGCCGGAATGCGGAGGCGCTGGAGCTTGCGGGCGCGGGAAGAATGATCCTGCAGCGGGATTTGTCAGGAGAACGGTTAGCAGCGGAGATAACAACTCTAGCGCGCGAGCCGGAAAGAATTACGACGATGGAGCAAGCCGCTCGAAAACTCGCCCGCCGAGACGCGGCGGCGGCGGTGGTGGCTATGATCGAGGGACTGGTGAGCAGAAAGCAGTGAGCAGTGAGCAGAAGATGTCTCTTGTTTGGAAAACGTAAAGTGTTGTAGGGAGGGGAAAGCCGTGGAGAAAGCAAGAAAGATTTGGCGGAGAGGTTTTACTGCTCACCGCTCACTGTTCACTGCTTACTAATTCGTATGTTTAGACGAATACAACACGTACATTTTGTTGGCATTGGCGGTATCGGAATGTCCGGGATCGCCGAGGTGCTGGTGAACTTGGGGTTCCGTGTGTCGGGTTCCGACGCGAAGAAATCCAACGTGACCGACCGCCTGCAACAGATGGGCGTTGAGTTTTCGGAAGGACATGACACCGAAAATGTCGGTGATGCTCATGTAGTAGTTTGTTCTACCGCAGTGCGCGATAACAATCCAGAAGTCGTGGAGGCTCACCGCAGATCAATCCCGGTGATTCCACGCGCCGAGATGTTGGCGGAATTGATGCGACTAAAGCCGCACACGGTCGCGGTCGCCGGCTCGCACGGGAAGACGACAACTACGTCGATGGTTGCAACTGTACTCGGCCATGCCGGCCTGGATCCGACAATCGTTGTTGGCGGCGTAGTTGGCGCCTTCGGATCAAATGCACATCTGGGCACGAGTGACCTGATGGTGGTTGAAGCTGATGAAAGCGATCGTTCGTTTCTGATGTTGACACCGACGATTGCGGTCGTCACCAACATCGATCGCGAGCACATGGATTACTACCACGATATGGATGACGTGCGCGCCTGCTTTACGAGTTTCGTAAACAAAGTTCCGTTCTATGGTGCGTCGGTCCTTTGTCTCGATGATCCGAACGTTCAGGCGATCATTCCGAATGTGGAGCGCCGCCGCATTACTTATGGTCTCAGCGCACAAGCTGACATATCGGCGCACGCGATTCGCTATGACCAGAGCTTCGGATCGGTGTTCACCATCTGGCACGGCGCGGACGTCGTCGGCGATATCACCTTATGTGTGCCCGGTCTGCACAATGTCTACAACGCACTCGCGGCGATTGCTGTTGGCTTTGAGTTGGACGTGCCGTTCACGCAAATTGCTGAAGCGTTATCGAGTTTTACAGGAGCCGGCCGGCGCTTTCAGTTCAAGGGCGAAGTGGGTGGCGTGATGGTAGTCGACGATTATGGGCACCATCCGACCGAGGTGAAAGCCACACTTGCGGCGGCGAAAATCGGTTCGGGTGGGCGACGCATCGTGGTGTTGTTTCAACCGCATCGCTACAGCCGCACACACGATTTAATGGAGGAGTTTGCGCGCTCGTTCAATAACGCCGACACGCTTTTTGTGACGGACATCTACGCAGCGAGCGAGGATCCGATTGCAGGGACTACTGCAGAAACGCTCACGGCTGCGATCAAGCGTTTCGGACACAAGGACGTTCGCTATGTCGGCGCACTGAAAGATGCGCCTGGCGCTTTGCGCGACCACGTGCAACCAGGAGACCTGGTTTTGACTCTGGGAGCGGGCACCGTCAGTCGCGTTAGCGATCAACTGCTGGCGCTTCTGCGTGAACGCGGCGACGGGAAGAGCGTTTAGTGTTTTAGTGATGCAAACTGTTGGTTGGCGTCGGATTTTATGGACGAAGCTGTCGAACAAAACAATTTCGCTGAACGCGACGTGGCTCTTAAGGAGATCGCGACCCGACTAGGCGTTCGCGCCGAACGCGGGCGTCGCTTTGCGGAGCTGACGAGTCTGCGAGTTGGCGGTGCCATTGATTGGGTAGTATCTCCGGATACGGAAGCGCAGGCTGCCGCGCTCGTCCACGAAATGGACCAGGCAGGAATCGGCTGGCGGGCGCTGGGATCGGGAAGCAACATCCTGGCCGACGACAGCGATCACCATTATGTTGTTTTGAGTCTCAAAGATCTGAAGGGGGAGCTTGAGTTTGACGGCGAGCGCGTGTCGGTCCCCGCAGGCTATTCGCTGCCGCGACTTTGTATCGATGCCGGGCGCCAGGGCCTTTCTGGAATCGAAGGGCTGGGCGGAATTCCCGGCACAGTCGGCGGCGCCCTTTGGATGAATGCCGGCGCGTTTGGACATGAAATAGGCACCGTGACCGAGACTGTACGAGTCGCACGCGGTGGAGTAGTGGTTGGAGTTCCGGGAACCGACGTGCAATGGAACTACCGTCACACTTCATTCAAGGAAGGGGAATTACTGCTGGGCGCAACGCTACGGCTGACGCCGGACGATCCGGAAAAAATCCGCGCGCGCATGGACGACGCAAAGGCGCGCCGGATGGCAACGCAACCACACGGATCGCGTTCCGCCGGGTGCTTCTTCAAGAATCCACCAACCGGCGCCGTGGGCACCGGCAAAATGATTGACGATCTAGGTATGAAAGGATCGCGACGAGGCGGTGCGGTGATTTCTCCTGTCCACGCGAACTTCATTGTTACGGAGGGCGAAGACGCGCGAGCCGAAGACGCGCTCGCCCTGGCCGAGGAAATTCGAGATCGGGTTAAGCGCGAGCACGGCATCGAGCTCGAGTATGAAGTCGAACTTTGGCGGGCGAACAGGCCCGGAGACAAGCCTGAGGGCGACGAATCGAATCGTAGGTCAGACCGAAAGGAATAGATGTGAGAGAGCAAGCTATCGGACAGAAAGTTGGAAAGCGCAGCGGTCTGGGCAGCCACCGGCAATCAATTGCGGCTACGCAACGGCCAACGCGGCGTGAAAGCGGCGCCGAACTGCTGGTAACGCGCCTCCGATCAATCCTGAGCTATGTCCCGGCTCTCCTAAAGCTCGTGCTGGCGATTGTGGTCGGCATATTTGCGTTTGCCGGTTATCGCGCTGCGGCGTCTGCGAGTTTTTTTCAAGTCCACAGCATCGAAGTGCAGGGCACTTCACGAGTTTCAGCCGATGAGGTTCAGTCGCTGGTTCGCAAGGAAGTTGAGAAGACCGGAGTTTGGAAGGCCGACCTGAAAGGCATGAATGCGCGCCTGGAAAAATTGCCGTGGATAAGAACGGCGATCGTGTCGCGCGTGTTGCCTGACGGCATTCGCGTTCGCATTACCGAGCGCACTCCGCGCGCCGTGGTGCGGACAGCGTCAGGTCGCTTTCGTTGGGTAGATGATGACGCAGTAATGCTGGGCGAGATGCTGCCAACGGACCCGATGCCGGCATTCTTTCTGCGCGGCTTGAATGAGGACGATCCAGAAGGAGCGCGATCGGAAAACCGCGAGCGAGTCGCGAAGTTTATGGAGCTGCAACGGGACTGGAACGCGGCTGGATTATCTGAACGAGTCAGCGAAGTTAACCTAAGCGACATTAAGGACATTCGGGCCCAGTTGGCCGGTGACGATTCGCATATCGAGATCCGGCTAGGGGCTAAGGATCAAAGCAAGCGGTTGAAGGAAGGTCTCCAAGTGCTGGACGAGCAAAAGCAGTCGGCGCGCGGCGCGCTTATTCGTTACATCGACTTGGGCCAGGATAAGCGTGCATTTATAGGTCACGCGGCTGACGTCGCGCAGGCTGCAAACGCGATTCGTGAATCGACCACGGCAGCGACGCGAGATAGCGGCACGGTTGCTACTGCGCCGCGCGCGAGTGTTAGTGCCCCCGGCAACAGGACCACTGATATCAAGACCAAGAAGAATCGCACTGACAGATCGTCAACCAGGGAAAAGAAGTCAAACGAGACGAAGAAGCCGGATAGGCACCGGTGATGATCCCAGAAATCGTTTATCTTAAGGAGCACTCTTAAATGGCCAAGCGTACGCAGCACACAATCGGTCTCGATATAGGGACGAGCAGGGTGACGTGTATTGCTTGTGGACCAAGCGAGAGCGGACTGCTGAACATCGTCGGGGTCGGCGAGGCTGAGGCTCGGGGCCTGCGAAAAGGTGTGATTGTTAATCCCGACGCGGCGGTTGACTCTATCAAGAAGGCTGTTGAAGAAGCGGAACGAATGAGTGGGATCGAAGCTGAAGAGGTAACGATCAATTTAGCCGGCTCGCACATCCTTGGCTTCAACGGCCAAGCGATCGTAGCGGTATCAGGTCGTGATCGCGAGATTACTACCGAGGACGTGCGCCGGGCCATCGATTCTGCCTGCGCAATTCAACTGCCCGCCGGTCGCGAAATAGTGGACCGTCTACCGCAGGAATTTATCGTTGACGATCAGGATGGAATCAACGATCCAGTTGGCATGATCGGGGCGCGACTGGCAGTCAAGGTGCATATCGTGACCAGTCCTGTAACTGCGCGCCAAAATGCGATAAACGCCGTAAATAGGGCCGGATTGATAGTTGCTGACATGGTGCTGGAGCAACTTGCCGCCGCCGAGGCCTCGTTGACTGAAGACGACAAGGAATTCGGCGCAGCGCTTGTGGACATTGGAGCCGAAACGACCGGCCTGGTCATCTATCAGCGCGGTGCGGTCCAGCACACCGCGGTTTTCCCTCTCGGTGGTTCGCATTTCACTAATGACATTGCTTTTGGATTGAGGACGCCCATTCCCGACGCCGAAAAGATCAAACGCACGGTCGGCTGCGCCTCGAGCACTTCACTGAGCGAAATGGAAAGAAGCGAGCTAGTCGATGTCCCCTCGGTAGGTGGCCGCGCGCCGCGCCAACTTTCCCGACAAATCCTTTGTGACATTTTGCAGCCGCGCGCGGAAGAAGTGTTGATGCACGTTGCCGATGAGATCAAAGACGCTGGTTGGGAACGACAACTCTCGAGCGGCGTGGTTCTGACCGGGGGAGGTGCACTGCTAAGTGGCATGACTGAAGTCGCGGAACAGGTTTTCGACGCACCGGTGCGTGTTGGTTATCCCGAAAGAGATCGATTCGGGGGGCTGATTGAAGACGTGCAGAGTCCAGCCTGGGCCGCAGCGGCCGGACTGGTCCTCGTTGCCAGTCGTGCTCAAGCCAGTGAACTGCGGATCGCGACGAACCGGCGCGGTTCGACGGGCCGGCTAACGCACTTTGTTTCGAGATTTCGTAATCGTTTCAGTAGTATTTTTTGACAAGTTGTTGTATGCTTTCGCCCCGGTCGCACAAGATATAGTCCGCAACATATCGACGCTGAGGGCGCGAGCTACCCAACATATGAGAAAGAAGCCCTGGAAGCCTTCTCGCTTCGGAAGAGAGGAAACAACTATGGCAGAGGACTCGCGTCTCGCTAGAGGCATTAATATTTTCATTGATGACGATCCGCACCCGCTCGGTGCGCGGATCAAAGTGATCGGGATCGGCGGCGGCGGCGGCAACGCTGTTAACCGCATGATTGAAGCTGGCATTGAGGGCATTGAATTCCTCGTTGCCAACACCGACCTTCAGGCGCTGAAGCGATCCAAGGCGCCAATCAAGATACAGCTCGGAAGTAGGCTTACGAAGGGCTTGGGGGCCGGCGCCAATCCTAACGTCGGTCGCGAGGCTGCTCTGGAAGACACCGACAAGATTATCGAAGTACTCGAAGGCGCGGACATGGTTTTTGTTACCACTGGGCTTGGTGGCGGAACTGGAACCGGCGGAGCGCCGATTATTGCGTCGCTGGCTACTGAACTCGACGCATTGACTGTTGCAGTGGTGACAAAACCTTTTCATTTCGAAGGGCGTCGCCGGATGCTGCAAGCAGAACAAGGCTTGCGGGAGTTGCGCGAGTGTGTAGACACAGTAATTACGATCCCAAATGAACGCTTGTTGCATACGGTGCAAAAAGACTCATCGCTCGCTGACTCCTTCGGCGTGGCTGACGATGTTCTTCGTCAGGCTGTGCAGGGAATTAGCGATTTGATTACGGTTCCGGGGTTGATCAATCTCGATTTTGCCGACGTCAAATCGATCATGCGGGGCATGGGCATGGCCTTGATGGGAGCCGGACGCGCGAGTGGCGAGAACCGCGCGATCGAGGCGACCCAACAAGCAATCTCGTCGCCTCTGCTTGAGGAAGCTACGATTCAAGGTGCGAAGGGCGTGCTCATCAACATCACCGGGGGCCCTGACCTGACGCTCTATGAAGTCAATGTCGCCTCCACGATCATTCGCGAAGCAGCCGATGAAGATGCGAACATAATCTTCGGCGCGGTAATCGATGAAAACTTAAAAGATGAGATGAAGATCACCGTGATTGCCACGGGCTTTGGACAGGAATCCGTAGCCGTTGCTTCCGCCGCAGCTGTATCGAGCTTGCCGGCCAACGCGCCGCGTTTTGTGCAACGGCCGACCGATGATCTGAATAGGCCGATGATGCAGGTGCGCCCCGACGACCTCGACGTGCCCACATTCATTCGCAAGAAAGCTGACTAGTTCGAATAAAACCTTAGCTGCGAAGGAAGGCCCACTGGTTCCGACCTTGCTTTTGTTTTTGCTGAATGTTTGGCTTTGTGATGCGGCCGTTTTCCCCTTTGCTTTTTCACCCCCGCTTGTGTAGCATGAGCGTCATTCCTTGCAGGTTTCCCAATACGGTTCAATTTTCGTCCCATTCGAATGGCCGCAGCCTGTGGGTTTACCGTGATCGGCGCAATCACATCCCGCCAAATGTGTCTCGCGCATTATTGATCGCGAATGATTTGAACCCGTCTTAATATTTTTGGAGGTAGTGACAAGTGAGTAACCGTAAATTGATCAGAACCACGCTCGCCGAGGTTAAGGGCAAAGAAAGAGAGATGCCTCCTCAGCCCAGAGAGAGAGTACGATCTAACAATGGTTCCCATCGTGGCCCAAGCAGTGATAGAGATGGCGGCAGAGAAGGCGGGCGCGCGCAGCAAGGCGCTGTTGCCGTACGTAAGCGAACGCCGCCGCCCATGGAGACAAACGCAGAGCTCTTTTACTACAAGAAGCAGATCGATGCACACACGCTGATGGTGATCGTATTGCGAGATGGCGAGGAAATTGAGGGAACGATCGAATGGTATGATCGCGGCGCCCTAAAGGTGAACCGTAAGTCCGCACCTAATCTCCTGCTGCTCAAGAGAAATGTGAAGTACATGTACAAGGCCGAGGATCGCGTCGAACAATCTGCGGAGTAAGAGCCACCGGCCCACTCGGTTTCCTGACTCCCTTCCCGTCCCTGGTAATTGTCGGCCTGGTCTCAATAAATGAGGCAGTTCGCTGAAAACTCTTCTCCTTCCGGTTTACGTCAACGCCGGTCTCTGCCGCGAATTGCCATTACGATGGGCGATCCGGCGGGGATCGGTCCGGAAGTCGTTCTCAAGGCCGTAGCCGAACAAGAGATACAACGCGTCTGCATTCCGATTATCATTGGCGACGCGCAACTGCTCGCACACACTGCTCGCACGCTCGATTTGCAATCCGGCTATGAAATCGTTCGCTCAGGGGAACCGATTCCTGAGCAACTATCAGAGCCGATAATCTTTCATCTTGATAACATTAACGGCGTCATCGAATCAGGCGTTGAGTCCGGCGCGGCGGGAAAGGCGGCGGGAGGCTACATCGAAGCTGCGGTCGAGTTGTGCGCCGCCGGCAGCGCCGACGGAATCGCGACGGCGCCAATAAACAAGCGCTCACTCTTCCTGGGAGGTTACAGTTTTCCCGGGCACACTGAGTTTCTGGCCCATCTTACCGGCACTGAAGAGTATGCAATGGCCTTCGTCGCCGCTAACCTGCGCATTGTCCTAATCTCAACACACGTCCCGCTGGCCGAAGCAATCAGGCTAGTAGAAAAGGATCGCATCGTACGGACCATCAACCTCACGAATCGTGAACTGGAACGTTGGGGCATCGAGCGGCCACGCTTGGCGGTGGCGGCTTTGAACCCGCATGGCGCTGAGGGCGGTCTTTTTGGAATGGAAGAGACTTCTGAAATTGCGCCCGCGATCGCAGTGTGCAGCGCAGTGGACGGCATCAACGTCGCCGGTCCTTATTCAGCTGACACAGTGTTCTTGCGCGCCTCGCGCGGCGAGTTTGACGCAGTGATCGCTTGTTATCACGATCAGGCCATGATCCCGGTAAAGTGTCTTTCGTTTGGCGAGGCCGTAAATGTTACTCTGGGATTGCCGTTTATACGCACGTCCGTCGATCACGGCACTGCCTTCGACATCGCTGGTAAAGGCGTCGCCGAACATTCAAGCATGGTTGCGGCTATCAAGCTTGCGGCGGAACTATCGAGCCGTGCCGGCGAAAGCGGCCGTGCAGTAGAAGTATAGAAATAAGTAAGGAGGTAAACCCCAATGTCTTCAGCTCCGGAAATTAAAGATAAACGGCAGATTCTGGTCGCTGACGACGATCCGGCAATCCTGCGTCTGGTTTCAGCAATACTTGAAAAAGAAAACTACGGAGTGACTGCTGCGCGCGACGGCAGAGAGGCTTACAAAATATTGCAAAGTCTGACCACCTTCACTGCCGCAATCTTCGATGTAGTGATGCCGCACATCTCCGGTCCGGAGCTGGTGCGTTATATGAAGACCGACAAGCGACTCATGAACATTCCGGTAATGATGATGACCGCCGAACAGGATCCGAAGCTCTCGTCTGACAGTTTCTCCGCGGGAGCGGTAGTTTTCCTGCCGAAGCCATTTACCACCGCACAACTGCATATCATGTTGCAGATGCTGACCGGCAAACAGTGAAGTTAAATCGAGAAGCTTATGAACGCTGGGAAATTAAGAACGCCCTTGCTCTTTCCGGTGCTCGCCTGCTGCATATTGGTTCTGACGTGCGCAGACGCCCGCCCAGACCTATCCAGCAGTCAGGTGCGCAAAGCGTTGACGCGCATCGCAGGTTTTGAACTTAAGAGCAGCGCGGTCCGGGTGAAGTCAGTCTCTGCCGGTAGCGCCTCAGCCGCCGAGGTCTCGGCTGAGATCCAAACGGTCTTCAAGTTTGAAACAGACAAAGAGGGAGCCTGGCGCGTCGCCGAAATTAGAACCGCTCAGGATCGGTGGGAAGACGTTGATCTCATTGCAAGGGCGCTGGGAACGCCGGCGGCTAAAGGCAATTGCACCGCACCTGAACCGCGCATTAGCGGCGGCAAGCTGGCCGTGGACCCGAGCGTGAAGCGCGCGCGTTGTTTGGTCGGGAGTTTGCTCGGAATTGAAATTCCTTCTGACGCAATTCGGATTCAGGAAGTTGAGCCGCTGGCCATTCCGCTTGCTTCACAAACTTCGGCAACCGTTGTTGCCTGGGTCATAGTAGAAGCGAGGTTGAGCAACGATAAGGGCGGTTGGCACGTCGCAGAATTGCGGACGGGAAATCGTGACTGGATCCCACTAGAACCACTCGTCGCGGCAGTCAACGAACAGAAACAGAAACAGGCGCGCGCGGAGTTGGACTTGATCGCCAAAGCGCTCGAGAGGTTTCACCAGGAGCGTGGCTCCTACGTTGTTTCCGATAAACAGTCCGTGGCGATCGACTTCCTTAGTCCTCGCTATCTGGCGCAAGTGATTCGCATCGATCCTTGGCACCAGCCCTACAAATATCTCGGCGAACGCGATCACTTCACCTTGCGATCGACCGGCCCAGATGGTAAAGCCGACACGCCTGACGACATTCTTCTCAGCGATTCGCGGAACTAGATCTTTAGTCCGCAATCGTCGGGGTGACAATAACCGAACCTCGATCACCGTCGCGCGTGATTATGACTGTTCCTAAACTTCCGCAAAGGAGTACGCAAATGAGTACGCGAGCGATCTCTCGTTCGATCGTGATTTGTGTGTTGACGCTACTCAGCACGCAATCATTTGCTCAGAACGTCGAACGTCATCCGGTAAGTTCGCCAATGCCGAGCAAGCAACCGTCCGCAAGTTTGTCGGCTAGTGGGAATTCAATCGACGCAGTCGTAAATGAAATCGACCTGTTACGAAATTCGCTGCAAACCTTGAACACCCGGTTGCGTGAGATCAGTGAAAAACTTCCAGCGCTTGATTCCAAACAAATCGCTGGTTCAAACGACAAACAAAAACCCCTGGCATCCAGCCTGGAGTTGTTAGCACGCGCCGAAGATCGCGCGGGAGTCTTGCGGAAACAGCTGCTCGAATTGATCGAAAAAGATACTTCATACAGAAGCCGCCTGGCCCAGATTGATGAAGACATGCGGCCCGAAAACATCGAGCGTGTTTTGAACAGGGTCGGAACAACGCGGACTGCTGAAATACGCGACGTCCGTCGCCGGTCTTTGGATATTGAGAAACGAGGACCTGAAGGCCTGGTGAGTGTGACTACTCAAAGCCGCCCGCGACTCGAAGAAGACCTGAGGCAAGCTGAGTCGTTCGTGTCCAGAATCCGCCAGCGCTTGCTCCCTTTGATTGAACGAGAGATTGAGAAGATCAATCCCTACTAGCTTGGAACCTGGATTCCGAGAATTCCCGCAACGATCTATTTCCAGGTTTTTGATTAAACTCTTGACGCGCCACGAGCGTGGATGGTAGTTTCAAAGTGTGGCTTTGCTGGGAAAAGCCTTGTTATTTAGACAGCAAACAATCCTTCGCGCGCCGACTGTTGATTTCCAAACCCCGCCAGTGGCGCATAGTAGTCCTAAGTTGGTCAGCTAAGGTACCCAAGCTTTGCTAGCTGGACGAAAACTCCTACTCGCCGACGATTCAATCACGATTCAGAAAGTTGTAGATCTTACTTTTGCCGACGAAGGCGTCAGCGTACTTTGTGTAAGCAACGGGCGTGAAGCGATCGAACGGCTTGCGGAGTTTGCACCCGACATAGTGCTTGCAGACGTTCTCATGCCTGAGATGAACGGGTATCAGGTTTGCGAGTACATAAAAGAAAACGACAAGTTTAAGCATATTCCTGTTATGCTTTTGGTTGGCTCTTTTGAGCCGTTTGACGAAGAGGAGGCGCGCAGAGTTGGCGCGGACGACACATTGACTAAGCCCTTTCAATCGATTCGACGCTTGATAGAGAAGGTGGGCCTGCTTTCGAGCAGCCGCCCGCCCGAGGAACAGATCCCCACGGCAGAACTGCCACAAGCCGCGCCGGAACCACCAGTCGAGAAACTCAGCACCGCCGAATTGGAAATAACGACTGCCGACACACAGCCGTTGCCACCGGAACTCAGGCACGTCGTCGATGAAGCCGTAGCATCGCTCGCGAAAGAAGAAAACCAGTACACAGCGGATACAACGATGAGCGAACAAATGGAAAGCGTTCCGGCTTCTACAAGCTACGAAGGCGCAGGCGAAGTAGTTCTGGATCTGGGTGATTACAAACAACGAAGCGCGGTCCTTGATGACGATTTTGTCCTGGACATAGACCTTGACGAGATTCCAGAGCCGTCACCAGCCGAACCAGCTTTTTCCGTAGCGGCGCTCCACAGTCGCGAGAGCTATCGGACCCTGCCGAGGATACAGACAAACTACGACCCTCATCCTGCCCCGGCAACAGTCTCTTCAAAGCCTGCCCCAAGCACGGATCCGATGGCCAAGACCCCGGCGTATGAGCGAGTGGTTGATGAGGAGGTTGAGCCGGCAACGGCGCCGGGTAAAGTCGAGCAGAGCGTGACCGAATATTCATCGCAGCCTGCGCGAGTCTCCGCGCAGGAGCTGTCTCCCGAAATGATCGACGCGATCGCCCGTCGAGCAGTCGAGCAGCTTTCTGAAAAAGTAATACAGGAAATCGCCTGGGAGGTCGTGCCGCAACTCGCGGAACTACTGATTAAGCGACAACTCGAAGAGAAAAACTCTTAACCAGTTTCAATCCGAAACTTTTTGGAGCAGGCTGCCTTCGAGGTGGCCTGCTTCTTTTTTTGCTGGTTGTTCAAGCGGGTCGAGCTTCCGAGGTTTGGCCCCAATATGAAAAGAACACCTCGTACTTTACAATGCCTGAATGCTGTCCAGGTGCATATGTTAAGAAACGACTACTGACGACATAATGGAAATTCCTAAACAGTACGACCCCAAACAAGCTGAACAGAGCCACTACGAACGTTGGGAGAAGTCAGGCTACTTCGCGCCGGAGATTAATCGCGATCCAGATGCGCCCGCGTTTTCCATAGTAATTCCGCCGCCAAACGTCACCGGCTCGCTCCACATGGGCCACGCATTGCAGCACACGATGATGGATGTGATCACGCGCTTCAAGCGGATGTGCGGCTATCGAACGCTGTGGCTTCCAGGCATGGATCACGCCGGCATTTCGACCCAGTTGATGGTCACCCGCGAGCTAAAAAAAGAAGGGGTCAGTCGCCACGATCTCGGCCGCGAAAAGTTTATTGAACGCGTCTGGAAATGGAAGAAAGAATCCGGCGGGCAGATCACGAAGCAGATGCGCCGGGAAGGCGCCTCGGTCGACTGGTCGCGCGAAAAATTCACAATGGACGAAGACCTGTCGGGCGCGGTGCGCGAAATTTTCGTGCGCCTCTATGAAGAAGGCTTGATTTATCGTGGCAATCGAATCGTCAATTGGTGTCCCAACGATCAGACCGTGCTGTCCGATTTGGAAGTTGAGAAGATTGCCCAGGCTGGCAAGCTTTATTACCTGCGGTATCCGGCGAAGAATGGCGCTGGCGGCGTAACCGTCGCCACGACGCGCCCGGAAACAATGCTCGGCGATACTGCCGTCGCGGTGAACCCAAACGATGCACGCTATCGCGATCTGGTCGGCAAGACCGTTGCACTGCCGCTGACTGGTCGCGAGATTCCGATCGTCGCGGATGAGTTCGTCGATCCCGAGTTTGGCACCGGCGCGGTGAAGGTCACGCCGGCGCATGACCCCAATGACTACGAGATGGGCGTGCGTCACAGTCTCGAGCAGATCGTTGTTATCGATCAACACGCCAGGATGACGGAAGCTGCCGGCGCCGAGTTTGCCGGTCTTGATCGTTACAAAGCTCGCGAGAAGGTCGTGGAGCAGTTTGAAGAGTTGGGGTTGCTCGAGAAAGTTATAGAGTATGAGTTCTCGATTTCAAAATGTGAACGTTGCAAGACCGTTATCGAACCTCTGATCTCGATGCAGTGGTTTCTGCGCATGGAGGAGTTGCGGGATGGAGCTTTGAAACTGCTTGCAAGTCGCAGGAAGCCGCAGTTTGTGCCGGAAATTCCCTACGAAAAGGTTTACTCAAGCTGGCTCGAGAACCTGCGCGACTGGACATTGTCGCGGCAGCTCTGGTGGGGCCACCAAATCCCGGCGTGGTACACGCCCGCAGGTGAAGTCATTGTGGCTCGTTCCGAAGCTGAGGCGCGCGATAAGGCTGGCAACGATCAATTAACGCAGGACCCGGATGTCCTCGACACGTGGTTTTCTTCGCAGCTTTGGCCCTTCTCGGTGTTTGGCTGGCCGGAAAAGACAATTGACCTCGACACGTTTTATCCCACATCAGTGCTTATGACGGGCCGCGACATCATCTTTCTTTGGGTCTCACGCATGGTGATGATCGGTTTGAAATTCATGGGTCGCGAGCCGTTCGCTGACGTGTTCATTACCGGAACAATTCTCGATGCTCACGGTCAGCGCATGTCGAAGACGAAGATGAACGGCATCGATCCGTTGGAGGTGTTTGACAAGTATGGCGTTGACGCGACGCGACTAAAACTGTCATCGGTGGGGAGTACGGATACACGTTGGAACGACAAACAGGTTGAATCGTATCGCAACTTTGCCAACAAGATTTGGAACGCGGCGCGTTTCGCTTTGATGAATTCCGAAGGGGCGGCGGTTGATCCTGAGGCATTGAGTGTGTCGCCGGAGTCGGCGTTGCACGATCGTTGGATCCTTTCGCGTCTCAACAAGACGGCCCGAGACGTGCGCCAATCACTGGCTGGTTATGAATTCCACGAAGCCGTGCAGACGCTCTACCATTTCTTTTGGGACGATTTCTGCGATTGGTATATCGAGCTGACGAAAGCAGACGTGACTGCGGAAGCAGCAAGTCCGCAGCGAACTGCCGCACGTACCCGAGTGGTTTCCGTGCTCGAGCAAGCGCTCCGACTGTTGCATCCATTCATGCCTTACATAACTGAGGAACTCTGGCAGCAACTGCCCGGGGTCGGCAAACATTTATTGCACCCAGCTTACAGCGAAGCCGAACCGACCATCATGCTGGCTGGGTATCCGGAACCTAAGTCGGAGTTGATCAATGAAAATACCGAGTGGGAGATGCAGGCTCTCATTGATCTGATATCGCGCGTTCGCAATATTCGTTCGGAGATGCAGATCAAGCCGAGCGAGCCCATTCCGGTTTTGATCGGCGCTCCGGACGAAAAACTACGCGCTGTCTACAACGCTAACAAGAACCAAATTACCAGATTGCTGCGCGCGTCGGAGGTCTCGATCAGTGATCTGGTCGAGGCGCCAAAGGCCTCGGCGCGGGCGGTATTGGTGGGTGGCGCGGAAGTAGCAGTTCCGCTCGCGGGTTTGATCGACTTTGCGCAGGAGCGGAAAAGGCTGGGCAAGGAAAGAGAAAAGCTTGCGGCCGAAGCGGCGAAGCTCGAGGCCCAGCTCGGGAATCCTCAGTTTGCCGAACGGGCGCCCGCGGAAAGGGTCGAGGAACTACGTACGCGGATCGCCGATATTGCCCAGCGCACGACGCAACTCGATCAAACAATTGCGAATCTTACCTGAAGTCAGAGCCTGTTTGGGAACCGGACGCACCGGCTGCCGTGTAAACTAAGGAGTTCTCTCCGAGGCTTGAACGCGTCTTCCGAGGAGGCGTATCGTGTGGTTGGTTAGGAATAATCCAGTGGAGCTTTTTATGCGGAATCGATTTTTTCGTCAAATAGCATTTGTGCTTGGCATTCTTTCGCTTGTTAGTCTCTGTGTCATTGATTCAGGTGCGCAGAGTCGCCGTCGTCGTCGCTCCCATCGCACCACCAGGAAAGTCGTGAGGCCGGTGGTTGCTAACCCGCAAATAGCGGCGCCAGGCGCGGAACAGGTTCCGGGCTCTGACGGCGAGAAAATCATAAGCACGGCGGACGAGAGTTCGGCCGAGACTGAAACAGGCACGGAAGCCGCGCCGCCGAAAAAGCGTACTACTAAACTCGCGCCTGATATGCAGCGGACAATCAATCAGCTTTCGAATCAGGTTGACAGGCTAAACGATAAGTTGGCGCAGATGCAGGAGAATGATCGCGCGCTTATCGATATGGAGCGGCTGACTCGCGCTGAGCAGCGCGCTGAGAGTTTGCGTGCACAACAGGTGGATGTAGAAAGCAAGCTGGCTGACCTACAGTCGAAGCTTGATCAGATCGAGTATCAACTGCGTCCCGAAAACATCGAGCAGTCCGCAGGTTATGGGACAGTTCATCCGGAAGAAGCTCGCGAGGCCCGCCGACGCCAATTGGAAAACGAAAGGACTCGCTTAAAGGCCCAGGTGAAGATATTGGAAACCAGTCGGGATCGATTGGAACAGTCTCTGGTCACTGCAGACGCCGAAGTCGATGCCCTGCGCCGCAAAATAGAGCAGCAACATCAAGGTCAGGACACTTCGGGAACAACGGCCACAGAACCGCGACCGGCGCGTCCACCCAAGCCTCAGTGAGTAGGACAGGCATTTTTGCCCGTCCGTAAATGTTCGCGCAGCTCCCGCGAAGGCAGACGGGACAGGCAGAACGCTCGTACTGCAATTAGATGGGTACAATCGCACAACCGGATCTCTATTGCGCTATCGAAGCCGCGAACGATCGCGGTGAGCGGGTTGTAGTAGCCACCGTTGCGCACACGCGCGGCTCAACGCCACAGCAGCGAGGGGCGAAGATGTTGTTCTTCGAAAACGGCGAAGTTGCCGGCACGGTTGGCGGCGGTTGCATCGAGGCGGAAGTTTGGGCTGAAGCGCGTCAGGCGATGCGTTCGGGAAAATCTGCGTTACACCACTTTTCTTTAACGGCCGAAGAAGCGAGTGAAGAGGGAATGGTTTGTGGCGGTACGATGGACATTTTCATCGACGTTTGGGCTCGATCTTCGTAAAGCAAACTGTTAGTTTGCGTTACGACAAAAACAAATGCCCGAATCCTTCATTGAAAATTACAAGGCTAAGCACCAGCATCCGCTCAATAAGCTGACGCACAGCATCGGCATACCGATGATTGTCGTTTCACTGCCGCTGTTTTTCTTCAATTGGCGTTGGGCGTTGCTGCTGTTTATAGTTGGGTGGACGCTTCAGTTTATCGGTCACGCCATCGAAGGAAATCGCCCCGCTTTCTGCAGAAATCCAATGTATTTGTTGGTTGGCCCGTGGTGGCTTGTTCGTCGCGCCGCGGCAGCCGTGGGTCTAACTAGAACATCACCTTCCAGGTAATGTGGGTTCGCTTCCTTCATCCTCCGCATTTAAATGTCGTTAATCGAAACTTCGGAAAACAAGCTGCAATCTAATTCGATCGCCGCGGCTGTTTCCCAAACACTGCTGGAGAATTCGGCTGCGGCGCTCGCAACGTTGATCGAAACTGCTGCTGATTCGCAAAACAATATCGGATCAAAACTGCTCGTTCGTGAATCAGGAATTGCGGGATCGGCCGTAGGCAGTTTAGGAAGTGACGAACTTGATCGCGTGGCTGTAGAACAAGCTGCGAAGTTTCTGGAATCGAGAGCGGACACGCGCGTTTTCCAGGTGAAGGAGTTTGCCCCGAAACTCGCAGAATGGAGCGAAGCGAAAATCTTGTTTGAGCGTGTCGAAGCGGAACCGCGCCTGGTAATTTGCGGCGCGGGCCATGTGGGCGCAGCGCTCGGAAAACTTGCAAGCCTGATGGGTTATCACGCAACTTTGATTGATGACCGTGCGGAGTTTGTAAGCCGCCAGAATTTTCCTGAGAAAAATATCGAACTAGTCGCAGCCGAGGATTGGTCCGAGGCAGTGAAGGTAGCGATTGGGAACGGGCGCGGAGTTTCGATAGCGATCGTCACGCGCGGACACAGTGAAGATGAGCAATGCCTGCGCGCTGTGATTGGTCTTCTTGACGTCGACTACGTTGGACTCATCGGCAGCAAGCGTCGCACAAACATTGTCTTGCAGCGGTTGCGTGAAAATGGTGCAGCCGAGGAGAGACTCAAGAGAGTCCATGCCCCGGTCGGGCTCGACATCGGGGCGGTGACACCCGAAGAAGTCGCTCTCGCGATCATGGCGGAGATTATTGCCGTGCGTCGTGGCGGAAAAGGCGGCTCGCTTTCGGAATGGCGGAGGGAACGCGAAAAGGGGTAGGAGGTAATTGCTGCGTATTTCCAGCGGTTGTAGACTCGTTTCCCCATTTAGCCCTATTTCCTTATTCCCTCTTTTATTTTTTGAGGTACTTGTCCGGCAGCAGCGTCTTATCATCCTCGCCTTCCCAGAAGATTGTCACAATCCACCAGCGCTTGCCGTCATTCATCAATTGAATGCTGTTGATACCGCGTTGGAAAGGCTTGGCGTCATCTGGTGCATGCCTTGATTCATAGGTACTGAAGAGGTGTGCGATCTGGCCAAACTGTTCGGTCACGCGCGCGGCTTCTTTTTCGAAGAAGCCTTCCACCTCGAAGAAACCACTGGCGCGCCCAATGTATTCATCAACCGCCAACACCCGTGATGCGTAGCTGCCATCCGGGCGTGGGCCAGTAGGAACCAAACGTGCCCCGGGAATAAACAATGAGCGCATGCGATCCCAGTCGCGCTTCTTGCCGGCGGGACCGGAGATGATGTTGTAAACTGCGGCGATGATCGAATCGATCGATGCAACGTCGGCAGGATTCGCAGCGGGCGGTGCTGGCGCTTCAGAAGTCAGTGGTTTCGCAACCGGTGTTGGCGTAGACATCGGTTTCTGCTGCTGCTGGGCTGCGGCGACGCCGGCAACGCAGACAATGATCGCTAAGCCAGTCAGAATACTGATCGCAGTTGATTTGAGTTTCATGCTCACCTCCTCGATTGGAATTCACCTTTACAACCTGCCGATTAGAACACGCACTCAAGACCTCGGCAAAAGTTATCTGAACTGAGCCGATCGCCGCCGCTATAGGTTCCGGACTTCGTCACGTTTGGAGCTTTGCTGGTTTGAGTGTTAAGAACAATTCAGTCATGGCAATCGAAACTGAGCAATTGGAACCCACGGCGAGAGCGACTCGCGGGCGGGCAGGGATGTTTCGCGCGCTGTCGCATCGTAACTATCGGATCTTTTTTGTCGGCGCCTTTCTTTCGAACGTGGGCACTTGGATGCAGGCGGTCGCGCAGGGCTGGCTGATGCTGCAGATCACTAACTCTGCTTTGTGGCTCGGCATTGATGCCGCCATGGCCACTGCGCCGGGCTTTTTCCTGACGCTGGCAGGCGGAGTATTTGCCGACCTTGTGGATCGACGCCGACTACTTCTTTACATGCAAGTTGTTGCCGGTTTGGCGGCCGTGGCGCTGGCGACACTGGTTTGGACGAACCATGTTAACAAATGGATAATTTTGGGGTTTTCGTTTGTCACCGGCTGCTGCATGGCGCTCGCCGGGCCGTCGTATCAGGCGATGACGTTTGACCTGGTAGGTCGAGAGGATCTGGCAAACGCAGTCGCACTGAATTCATCGCAGTTTCAACTTTCGCGGGTCATCGGCCCGCTAATGGCCGGGCTCGGGCTCAAGTTCTTCAGCCTCGCCGGCTGTTTTTATTTAAACGGTCTTTCGTTTGTCGCTGTTGTCCTGGCGCTGCGCATGGTGCGTTTCGAAGAGTCTGCAAAATATGGGCACTCAGTCAAGGATCGTCGGGCGCTCTGGCAGGATCTGCTTGACGGCTTCCGTTACGTGAGGCGGCGGCCGCGAGTTTTTTCGTTACTATCAATCTCCGCTATCAATAGTCTCTTCGGCGCGCCTTACATCACGATGATCCCGATCTTCGCGCGCGACATCTTTCATCTGGGCGCCACTGGCCTCGCCTGGATGATGGGCGTTGCCGGCGGCGGTGCCTTCTTCGGCGCACTGTTTCTCGCTTATCTCGGCGACTTCAAACGGAAGGGCTGGTCCGTTTTGTTGGGCGCGTTTGGCTTCGGCGTATTCCTGATGGCCTTTGCTCAGGCAACTCACCTCGTATGGTCGCTGATCTTTCTTTTCGGAGTGGGGTTCACAGTCGTCACGTCGGTGGCAGTCACCAACACCTTGCTGCAGCAACTGGTAACTGACGAAATGCGTGGGCGGGTGATGAGCATGTTCATCCTCTCTTTCATTGGCGCAATGCCCATTGGCAACCTGCTTGCCGGGCTGGTTTCGCATCGCTACGGCGCGCCCTTCGCTCTCGCTGGCGGGGGCCTCTGTATCATTATTTACGTGACGATCGTGGCAATTAGGAACGAACGATTACGAGAATTGCATTGATTTCCCGCAAGAAGACTAATCAAAGCCGTTCTATACCCGAGCCAGGGGGTAAACTTTTGCGTCGTGACGGCGAGGAAATGATGAAAGTCTTGAAACTTCGAATACTGCTGCTATCTATTTCGGTCTTGTTTTCTATTGCGGCAACCGCCGCCGCTCAGGGTGTGATTGTGCCGGGGCCGTGTGATCGTTGCCCGCGGACACCACATCCAATAGCGCTGCCCCGCAGCCTGCCGATCAAATCCGTCAAAATAGATACAAAGATTTCATCGCAGGTGGCCACTACGCATGTCGAACAGATATTTCGAAACGACACCGACGCCACGCTGGAGGGAACCTACTTCTTTCCGATTCCGGAGCAGGCATCAATTACCGAATTTGCGATTTGGGACGGTGATCGCCGCCTGGTCGGTGAAGTGCGTTCACGCGAAGAGGCGAGGCGTATCTACGATGAGATAGTGAGGCGGCAACGCGATCCGGGTTTACTCGAATACGCCGGCAAGGATCTTTTTCAGGCGAGTATCTTTCCAATCCCGCCACGTTCAGACAAGAAACTTGAAATCACTTATTCGCAGGTTCTACGCGCGGAGTCCGGCACAGTCGCCTACCGTTATCCTTTGGGTATGGGCAGACAGGTAACGCAGATCGGCACCGTCTCGGGACGGATTGAACTCGACAGCAAAGAACCGCTGCGTAATATTTATTCTCCGACCCATGCAGTTGAAATCAGACGAAATGGCGAGCGCCGCTCGGTGATCACTTTCGAGAGTGGTAGTGAGCCGCAGGATTTCCAACTTTTCTACGGGCTGTCGCGTGAGGACTTTGGCGTAACTCTGTTGACGCACCGCGAACCAGGAAAAGACGGCTACTACCTTTTGATGATCTCGCCGAAAGATGAGTGGTCCGAACAAGAGTACACGGCGAAGGATATCGTTTTCGTTTTAGACACGTCGGGCTCGATGGCTGAAGCGGGAAAGATGGAGAAAGCCCGCGCCGCGCTGCTTTACGGCATTCGGATCCTGCGACCTCAGGATCGTTTCAACATTGTCTCGTTCGCCGGCGAAGAGCGTTTGATGGAAACGCGGATGATCACTGCTGACGAAGAAGGACGCAAGCGCGGCGAGGAGTTTGCGCAATCGTTGCGACCGGTCGGCGGGACAAATATCAATCAAGCGCTGCTAGCGGCGATGCAGCAGTTCGAGTCAAGCAATCGTCCGAAGATTCTCATTTTCATGACCGACGGTTTGCCAACGGTCGGCGTAACTAGTGCCGATCAGATCGTAGGCAACGTGCGCACAGCGCGAGTCACAGGCGTGCGCATCTTCACGTTTGGTGTTGGTTACGACGTCAACACGTCTTTGCTGGATAAACTGGCAGCCGAGAATGGTGGTGTGGCCGACTATGTAGAACCGAAGGAAGACCTGGAAGTTAAAGTCTCCAACTTTTTTGCGAAGGTTAATTATCCTGTGCTTACCGATCTGAAACTCGACATGGCCGGGGTACAAACTGATCTGGTCTATCCACGGGCGCTACCGGATTTGTTCCGGGGCTCGCAAGTTATCCTTATTGGCCGCTATCGGAATCCGATTGACATGGATTTTGTCAGGTTGCAGTTGAGCGGTAACGCCAACGGCGCCAACAAGAACTTCATTTACAACAATCTTCGTTTCTCAATGCGCGAGGATGGAAACGATTTTCTGCCACGGTTGTGGGCCACGCGCCGCGTTGGCTGGCTGATGGAGCAAGTTCGCACTAACGGCGAGCAGCAGGAGCTGCGCGACGAGATTGTCGACTTAGGAACCCGCTACGGAATTGTGACGCCTTACACTTCGTATCTTGCATTGGAGCCAGGCGCTGTTGCGGACGATGTGACGGGGCTGCCACTGAATGGCCGTGGAAACGGACAGGTGTTCGCGAACGCCCCTTCTCCCGCAAAGGTAGCCGATGCGCGAGCAACTACGGGCGCGGCAGCGGTCCAGCAAAGCAAGCGTGCGCGCGAGCAGCAGGAAGTGATGAGGATTGATAAGGACGCACCTTCTGCTGCAGTCAAGAACATTGGAGGCAAGACGTTTTATCTGCGTGAAGGCGTTTGGACTGATGCAGAGTTCAAACCCGGCGCGAGTCTTCCTGAAACTGTGGTCAAATTCGGCAGCGACGAGTACTTCGCGCTGTTGAAACAAAAACCACAACTAGCGACGTTTTTCTCTTTAGGCGAACGCGTAATCGTGATTCTTGATGGGAGAATCTATCGCGTCAACTTTGCGAATTAATCACACGGAGACTTTTACCGGTAGATTGGTTGCCGGGACTGCAGGCGGGGCGCCCGCGGTCCCAGTAGCAAGTTGCTCGTAAGATCCAGACTCCATCACTCCCAGTCTTGTATTGAGCCACGCTCTTAAGGTACAAATCTACATCAAATTCAATTTGGAAATAACGCATTAATGAATTGTTTCGAGCGCGTGTGGGAGCCGGAATCCAAGTCGCCGCCCCTCGAAGCAGGAGTATCAGCCGAATGACATCACATAGGAAGAACAAGAATGGGTTGGCGGTCCTGGTGATCTTGATGTTCGCAGTTGCGGCCCCCGTTAGGAGCCAGCAAGGATGGGTAGCTACGCAGGTTGCGCCAGCGGATCAGGATCTGAACGCAGTTTACTTTCTCGACAACAAACGAGGGTGGGTTGGCGGAGACAGTGGATTTCTAAGTCGCACTGAAGATGGCGGACAGAGTTGGCTCAAGCAAGTTGTGCAAACGACCGCCGCTATCAACGACATTTATTTTCGTGACAAGGATGCAGGGTTTCTAATTGCCGGCAACGCCATTTTCTCCACCAGTGATAACGGCGGCCATTGGAATGAGGTGCGGCGCTTCCTGCCTGGGGAATTTGAAGGAGCTGATGTGGAGCTCTACAGCGTTCGCTTCTCCAGCAAGAAGAAGGGCTGGGTGGTTGGCTCCGTCAGTAAGCGCGAGATGGTCGTCGACAGTATCCTGCTCTATACAGACAACGGCGGTGAAACCTGGCAACGCCAGCGGGCGCCGAGCAGCCTGGAGTTAATTCATGTAGATTTTGCCAGTGATAAACGCGGTTGGATCGCCGGCGCCGAGGGGACGATCCTAACTACCGTGGATGGCGGCAACACCTGGACAAAGCACGAGACGGGAACCAAAGCGACGCTCTATCACCTCGATTTCCGCAACGAAAAGAAGGGGTGGGCGGTCGGCAAAGGTGGCACGATCTTGCGAACGGTAGATGGCGGAATTACCTGGACGCCGGTGGCGCTGAGTGTGCGGTCGACGCTGTTGAATGTTCAGTTCATTAACGATGATCAGGGATGGGCGGTTGGCCGCGGCGGCACAATTCTGCGTACGGATGATGCGGGCCTCACCTGGATCGAACAGGAATCAGGCACCAAACAGAATCTTTACAGTTTGTATCTGACTAAGAAGACAGGTTGGGCTGTCGGCGGCGGCGGAATGCTGCTGCGCTACGATCTGTGAGCTGCAACCCAAACAGTTCGTTTGCGTTACTTCTTGCTCCCAGTGAACGGCAATGGCGGCGCGTTTTCCAAAGTGATGTTACCTTCCATCTGTTTGGCATCGAGCTCGCCGGCGATCTGAGCTTCCATCGTTTGGCCGGCAATGTCGAATGAGATTGCGGCCGCAAACGACTCACCATCAAAGGTCACTGACAACAATTCACCATTTCCCATCTCTGAGGTAACTTTTCCGGAGAATCCCTTAGCGAGATTCTGCAGGATTAACGTGGCCGGAATACTTTGGCCCAGCGGCGTTTCGATAAGCAGTGACCATGTTCCCGCGAGCGCTGCCGCAGCTTCCGGCGAGTATGACGCTGCTGTGGGTGGGTTCTTTTTCTTTCCTGCCGTGTTGTAAAACTCCATTTCCTCTGCGTAGGGCTTTACCTGCTCCAACAACTGCGCGCCGTCGCCCACGATGACTATCGCGGCTTCGTCAGGCGTGACGTATTTCTTCGCTACCGCCAGGACCTGCTCAGTGGTTACTGCCTGAATTTGTTCTCGATAAGTCTCGAGATAGTTCTCGGGTAAGCCAAACATCTTGATTTGCAGAAGTTGATCAACGAGTCCCTCCTGAGTTTCCAGCCGCAACGGAAACACTCCCGTAAGATACGACTTGGCATCGCCCATCTCCTTTTCTGAAACGGGCTCAGTCCGGATTCGATTCAACTCATAGAAAAACTCTTTAAGCGAGTCCCCCGTGACTGCCGTTCTGACTTCCGCAGTCGCGCGAAAGGTGCCGGCGGTTCGGCGGGCATCGAGGCTCGAATAGGCGCCATAGGTGTAGCCCTTCTCTTCACGCAGGTTCATGAAGAGTCGCGATGATGCGTTTGCCCCCAGCACTGTGTGCATCAGCAATAGCGGAAAATAATCGGGACTCGTGCGCGTGACGCCCGCATTGGCAATGACGATGTTAGCCTGTGCGGATCCCGGCCTGTCAACGATGTAGGCAGCGCGCGAATGTCTTTCAGGTGGGGCAGGGAAGTCGTCGCCGGCCACAGTACCAGGTTGCCAGTCGCCGAATAAACTCTCAACCTGCTGCAGTATTGAATCCTGTTGCACGTCGCCGGCGACAAAAAGGACGGCGTTGTTGGCAACGAAGGTCGAGCGGTGAAAATCGATTAGCCGTTCGCGGGTCACTGCATCGACAGATTCTGGCGTCGGGGCCGCAACATGATAGGGATGCCGGCCAAACATAACGCGCGCGGTCATCTCGCCGGCTAGAAACGAAGGTTGCGCTCGTTGCTGTTTGAGGCTTTCCTTGGTGTTCTGTTTGGTGAGTTCTACTTCGTTCGCTGGGAACACCGGTCGTAGCGCCACATCGGCCAGTAGTTCGAGAATATTCTCGCTGAAGATCGCAAGTGACGAGGCCGCGACCGTAGTATGGTCAGAATTTGCGCCGGCATGGAGAGTGGCGCCCAGTCGCGCGACTTCGTCGGCAATCTCCCGACTTGTTCGCGACTCAGTCCCTTCAGTCAACAGCCCGGTCAAAATGTCCATCAGGCCCGGCAAGTCTTCGGGATCGTGGGCGTCGCCAGTGCGGAATGCCAAACGAAAACTAACGAGTGGTAGTCGCGAGTCTTCTACCACGATCACCGCGAGTCCGTTGGGCAGAATCGTTTCGTGCGTGGTTGGAAGCTTGATCGGACGTGCAGGAAGCGGCGGCGGCTGATGTTTTAGGAAGTCTGGTTGTACGCTCATCTTTAGGTATGCAAAGGTCCGGAGCCTCGTTCAGTTTTCGGTGGATCGGCCGGCTGTTGCGGTTGTTCCAACTGGCTCCCAACCGACGAGCCTACCACTGCGATTGCCTCCGCGGCCGGAGATGCCGGTGGCGCTGGCGGAACCTGGGCCGGCGGCGCTGCGGGTTGTTTGGAATCGCCGGGAGGTTGAGCCGAACTGGAAGCTGCAACCGCGACTCCGTCTTCGGCAGCAGTGTCTCCTTCGGCCTGGCCCGCAGGAAGAATGTCAAGGACCACGCGATTATCCACGTCCAAAAAGCGCTCAACCGCACTCCTGATTTGCTCCGGCGTAATCGCCAGATACTGATCGAGTTCGGTGTCGAAGAGGGTCGGGTCGCCGTCGTAGAGAGCATACTCAGCGAGGCGCTGGGCCCGGTACATAGTGGACTGGCGACCGCGGACCACATCATTGCCGAGTCCGTTTTGCAGCTTCTCCATCTCAGCGGCGGATGGTCCGGAAGTTCTCAAAGACCGAATCTCATCGAAGATTTGGTTTCGAATGGTCGCGACTTCTTCGCCTGGCTTCGGTAAAGCAAAAATGTATAAGGCCGACGGCCCTCGTCTCTCGTCAATACCGCCCTGAATCGATACTACCGATTCATCACCCTTCACGAGTTTTTGATAGAGACGCGAGCTGTCGCCTTCGAAAATCAGATCGGCCGCGAGTGACAGCGCGTAAAAATCCGCGGTACGGCGTGGCGGAATTTTCCAGCCAAGGACAAAGGCAGGCGCCGGGGCAAGCTTGTCGTTGTAAAGTTCCTGACTTTGCGCGACGTCTTCAGGTTCACTGACATCAACGGAAGGCGGAGGCGGTTGACTGGGAATTCCTTCGAAATACTTGCGGACCAGTTCCAGGGCCTCACCACTCTCAAAGTCGCCGACTATCGACAGCACTGCATTATTCGGGGCGTAATAGACACGGAAAAAATCCTGTACATCTTCGATTGTGGCAGCGTCAAGGTCTTCCATGGAGCCAATCGTCGAATGCGCATTCGCATCGTTCTTGAAAATCAATTCATTGATGCGAAGGAAGGCGTTGACGTAAGGCTGATTGTCGTAGCGCAGCCGTTTCTCTTCTTGAACCGCGTTGCGTTGATTGTCCAGGTTTTCCTGAGTGACTTTCAGCGAACGCATGCGGTCGCTTTCCAGCCAAAGTGCCAGGGGCAGGTGACTCGCCGGCAGCGTCTCGTAGTAATTCGTACGCTCGGTTGATGTCGTCCCGTTCATGGTGCCACCGGCATTGAAGATGTATTGGAAGTGCGCAGCTTTCGGAACATTTTCGGAGCCTTGAAACATCATGTGCTCGAAAAGGTGCGCAAACCCGGTGCGTCCGACTTTCTCATTACGAGAACCAACATCGTAATAGAGAGCGACTGAGACAACTGGGATCGCATGATCCTCGCACAAGATTACGCGAAGGCCATTAGCGAGTGTGTGTTGTTGTATTGGAGTTGGTGAAAGCTTTACTCTTTCGGCCACTTTGATCTCGATTCGTGAGCACTTTTGCCGAGCGTACTACTCCCACGGTGGGATGGTAGGCTCGGATTTGGCGATAACGTGGGGGATAACTTCTTAGGCCGGTCGTTCGTTGACCATGCCTCGCAACTCTGCCCGCAGGCGTTCAATCTCGGCAAGCTTCTGTTGCACTCGCTCGAAGAGCGCCGTCTGCGTTTTTATTCCTTCTTCAACCAAAAAACCGGCAGCCTCCGCGCGGTTGCGGAAAATTCCCGCCGCCACCAGCTGATCGACCTTCTCCTGAGCCGCCGGGGAAACCTTTACGGCTACAACATAATCGTCTTTAGCTGACATAGCGCGTTCGATTGTGCGACTAATGTCGCGCCCAATTGCGCTTAACGATTCCGGAATCCGCGACGCGATGTCTCTAACCGATGACGCGCGCGAACTCTCGGCGTCTCCTTCAGCTTCTTCGTCTCGAAGCATTAAGTCGTCAACAGTTTCAGTCGTGCTCGCCTGTTCCTTTTGGTAGGGACTGTTCTGGTATGCATTGCTCATTTTGAAAATACTCCTTCGACCAAGAATTTCTAATTACTCGCCTGTAAGTACGTTCTTGATCTCTGTTAAGTTCATTCTACGGATGCCTTTGAATAGCCGTCAAGCCAGCGTTCTCGCCGCACAGCCAAACTCCGTCACCTACTGATCCAGCTGGATAGGTCCGCAGGAAGAAAGCTGCAGCGGTAGAGCACCTTGCTCAGCCGTTTGGCATTGGTTAGTATTCAGTCTGAGACGTTCCGCCCGACCGGCACTTGGTTTTGCGTAACTATCGACGTAGTCAACGTCCTGGTTTCTTGGACTTCAGAGGTTTTGTAGTGAAAAAGACATTCTCGCTCGCGCTGATTGCGCTGTGCTTACTTACTCTTGGCGTTCAGCCTTTCGTTTTTGCTCAGCAAAAGCCCGCTCCAGCTGGGAGCTCGTCCGCGGGGCGAGTTCCTGCAGGATCGACCGCCGCGAGTCGTCGCAGCATACGTGTCACTACTGGCGCAATTCCGCAGATCGAAAAAGACTTCGATGAGGCCCTGCGACTGATTCAGGAAAACTATGTCGAAGGAAAGAAGCTGGACTACAACGCAGCATTCAAGTCTTCGATCATTGGAATGCTACGGTCGCTCGATCCCCACTCAAACTATTACGATCGAGAGGAGTATGAGGAACTTAAGACTGAGCAGCGTTCGGAATACTTCGGCATTGGCGCCTCAATTCAAAATTACCTGTTAACTGAGAAGGCCGACACATTCATCACCGCAACTTTTCAAAACTCGCCGGCGGCGCGCGCGGGATTGCGTTATGGAGATCGAATACTTGCTGTGGACGGCGTAAAGATGACAGGCAAGACATCGTTGGAAGTGCGCGACAAGATTCGTGGACCAAAGGGTTCACTTGTGAAGATCGCTATCGAGCGCGCTGCTGACAAGCGCGTTCAGGTTGTAGAGATAACTCGGGACGTGGTGCCGCAGCCTTCGATTCCAGATGCGTACCTCCTCAAGCCTGGCGTTGGTTATGTTGACATGACGCGAGGGTTTAACTACTCGACCACAGAAGAGTTGCAAGAGGCGCTGCAGGCTCTGCACGCTCGGGGCGCAAACTCTTTGGTGTTGGATCTGCGAAACAATCCTGGCGGTTTTCTAGACCAGGCGATCCATGTGGCTGAGGTTTTTCTGCCCTATGGCCAATTGATTCTGACTCAGAAAGGCCGAGATGGACTGCGGGACAACACGTATGTGTCAAGAAACAGAGCTGCAGATCCGATTCCACTCGTGGTTTTGGTAAACGAGAACACCGCTTCTGCTTCTGAGATCGTCGCTGGCGCCATGCAGGATCACGATCGGGCCTTGATTGTGGGTCAAACTAGTTTTGGAAAAGGCCTCGTGCAAAGCATTATCCCGCTCGACTACGGCGCGGGACTAACTTTGACGTCAGCAAAATACTACACTCCTTCCGGGCGCCTGATTCAGCGCGACTACTCAGACGGCGGTCTCTACGACTACTACACCCACGGCGGCTCAAAACGGCTGGACGCAAAGCAGGACGATTCAAGGCCAGTAGGACCGGAGAAGAAAACCGATACCGGTAGACCGGTCTATGGCGGCGGCGGCATCGCACCGGATGAAAGTGTGAAACCACGAGAGTTCACGAATGCGCAGCGACGTTTATTGAGTCCGCTATTTGCCTTCACGAGCGAGCTCGTCAATGACCGCGTCCCTGGCCTTCCGGCTTATCGTGTACCGGGCGGCATTGAGTATGGCCATGAACTGCAGTCCACTGATTTCCCGGTCTCAGAAGCCGTCTTCAAAACTTTTAAGGAATTTGTTGCCGCCAATCCAACTTTCAAGAGTTTGGTGCCTCTTATCGATCACAATCGCGCGTTCGTTGAGCTGCAGTTGCGCTTCAACATTGTCACTGCCGCTTATGGTCGGGTAACAGCCGATCGCGTCCCAGTCAGCATGGACGACCAACAAGTCGCGAAAGCGGTTGATGTTTTACCGCGCGCCCGCGATCTGGCGATGTCGGCAACCAGGCATCAGGTGCAACCGTAACACTTAGCACAGACATTCCTGTCTGTTCTTTTTTATACACAGCCCGGCAGGTTGCAAATCAACAAGGACAGGCAGGAACTTGTTCTGCTGCGCGTTTCAGCCGTAAAACAGAATCTTGCGTCTAAAACCTAAGTGTGGTATTGTCCCAGGCGAAAGAGGATTGAAGCTGATGCCGCGGACCACAAAATCGTTAATCAATACCGAAGAATTGGGGCGGGCCATTCGCCGCCGTCGCGAGGAGCTGAAACTTAGTTTGCGCGATGTGGCTGATCAGACGAGCGTTTCCGCCTCGACTCTCTCACGGATTGAGAACGGAACGGGTAAGCCTGACGCAGACAACATCGCTCGCCTGACTACCTGGCTGGACGTTCCACTCGAACGTATCCTTACGCGTGGACGAGAAGGCAGCAACGACCCCAAGGCCGTGGTTTACTATCCGCACGAGTCGACACCGGAAATAGTGGAAGCTCACTTGCGCGCCGACCGCAATTTGTCACCTGAAACTGCTGATGCCCTGTCGCAGTTGTTTCGCGTCGCCTATTCGCAGTTTAGTCGCAACGAGTCAACCGCTCCGACGCGCAAACGCCGCTGAGCGTAGAGCCCGCACCCCAAGCTATAATCAAAAGCATGATCGATTACGCGTTACCGCCCGGAGAGAAGTGGCGGCAATTTGAGCTGTACGCATTGGGCTTTCGCGATTTCGCGGGAGTACGGCTCGACGTGCCGCTTGAGCCTTTCCGCCTTGCCGATTTCGCCAATTTGCTGGTGGTCAGTTTTGATCAAATTAAGGGACTCAGTCCTGAGGTGCGCGAACATTTGTTGGGCGAGGCTTCCGAGAAGTGGTCCGGCGGCGCCTGTTCTATTCCGCTGCCTGACGGCCACAAAATAGTCATACTCAACCCGAATCACGGACGCATGCGGACGAACGCTACGCTCATGGAGGAAGTCGCTCACGTTTTCCTCGGACATCAGCCAAGCCGTCTAAAAGTAGTTGCCGAAACTGAAAGCGGGCGGACCGTCTCGCGAGAGTATAGAAAGAACGACGAAGAAGCCGCCTATGGGACTGGTGCGGCCGCACTGGTGCCATTCGGCGCATTGAGGAGATTCTTACTGGAAGGCAAAACTTCGCAGCAGATTGCGAAACATTTTCACGTTAGCCGGGAACTCGTCGAGTATCGAATGAAAGTAACCCGGTTGTGGAGAACATATCGTGCGGCGCATTCGGAGATGTAGGTTAGGCAGTCTTGCCTGCCCCTACGGGATTTGTACGCACGACCCGAAGGGAACATTGGACCGGCAAGAATGCCTGTCCTACTTTGGGCTTGAACGTCTATAATTCGTTTTTCCTTTCTGGCTATTCTACCGGCTGTAACGTCGGCGCAGACTCAAGCGGAGTTTCAAATAGTGAGTGAACAGATAAGAGAGATACCGTTGCCCGGTCTGACTACTACAGACAAGCTGCGCATGCTGCTCGACATTACCAAGAAGATCAGCCGTTCACTCGACTTGCAGGAAGTCCTCAACCTCGTTATGGACACCCTCGATTCTTTGATCCCATATGATGCGGCCGGCATTTTCCTGGTGAAATGCTCAGATAAGAGTGCGGTCGTAGAGGGCGAAGAGCCCTGCGTCTTTCAGGCGGAATCTGTTCGAGGTTACGACATCGAGGAATTGACAAATCTTCACCTTAAACTTGGCGAGGGACTTATTGGTCAGGTGGCACTCACCAGTGAACCAATTACCTCTCCAGACGTTAGAAAGAACGAAAATTACATTAACGCCCGAAGCGAGACGCGCTCGGAGATGGTGACGCCGATAATCTCCAACACGGAAGTGATCGGCGTCTTCGATCTCGAGAGCGACGAACTCAACGCCTACTCAGAAGACGATCTCGAAGTTCTGATGCTACTGGCATCGCAAGTCGCAATCATTATCGAGAAGGTAATGCTTCACGAGCAGTTAATCGAAAAGCAGCGACTCGAAGGCCAGCTTGAAGTGGCTCGGCAGGTTCAGTTGGAACTGTTGCCACCGAGAGATCCACAACTGGAAGGCTACGACATCAGCGCTTACAACTTCCCCACTGAGGAAGTCTCTGGCGACTACTACGATTGGGTCAAGATCTACGACGATCAAATTGGACTAGTGATCGCCGACGTATCCGGAAAAGGAGTGCCGGCTGCTTTGTTGATGGCTTTTCTCCGCGCCAGCCTGCGAGCCGCCACTCACATCGGTTATTCGCCGCATATCTCGATGGCGAAGGTAAACTACCTGTTGTGGGAATCAATCGAGCGAAATCAGTTTGTCACTGCGTTTTACGCCATCCTTGATGTCACCAACAAAACGCTGACTTACACGAATGCGGGTCACAACCCGCCGGTTTTGTTGAAGCGAAATGGAGACTACAGCTTCATCGATCGGGGCAGCATTCCGTTGGGAATGTTTAGAGACACGCGTTACCACGAGTATTACCTGACCACTGAGCCGGGGGATGTTCTACTGCTTTATACAGATGGTGCTACGGAGGCGCAGAACCGGGCGGGCGAAGAATTTGGGCGCGAGCGGCTGGCACAAGCTGTTAAGGCTAATAGCAAACTTGGCGCCCGCGAACTCATTGCCGCGGTAGAAACCGAAGTGCTCAAATGGACGGACGGGCACGGACCGACTGATGATGTGACGTTCTTTGTAATCAAGGCGCTGTGAGCAGTGGGCAGTAGGCAGCAAGCGACGAGCCGGGTGCTACAGAGCCGCTTCCTTGAAACTGCCCACCGCCGACCGCGCTCTGACTTAATGACCGGTCAGCGAACAATGCGCGTGATCACCGCCCGGCGCCAATGGCGCGCGATAGTCGCCGAAGTGAAAACTGGCTTGAGCTTCCGAAAATGAGTAGATATCGAAGCCAAACGCATCGAGATAGTCCGCCAGGTCATTGGGTGAAAGGAGGTACACGGCGGGAGCGAAGCCCGCTTCAGCGCGAATTTCCAGCAGGCGCTCGAGCACTTCAAGTGGTGCAAAGCAGCTAACAGGATCTCTGTAAGTCGCCATGTTCGGAGCGGCCTCCTGTGCAAGTTTGAGTCTGCAGCATTCGAAAGCTGCTCAAGTCGTTGCTTTGATGTACGCGATGCGCATCGCGTTCGTTCGGTAAAACAATTTATATACGCGCCACGAAGACCTTTGGACGTAGCGATCAGCAAAAAGTTCCCAATAGAAAATGAGTACTCCAATTACGCTAGACACTCAGACGACCACACCTCCACCGCTTAACTTCATCGGGGTCCTTCGGCAAATGTTGAAAACCTCAGACAAAGTCAGCGATCTGCTTTTTTCGCCGGGCCGGCCACCACAAGTCGAACTCGCAGGCAAGCTGATACCAGTCCGCTTTCCGGGGCTGGAAAAGCTCACACCGGCTCATACCGCCGGTATGGCGAAAGTGATTATTGGAAGTCATACGAGTGCCACTGAAAGCCTTGAAAAAAGCGGTTCAGCGGATCTGTCGTTTAGCGCTCCCGGTGAGGCGCGCTTCCGTGTGAACATTTTCAAGCAGCGCGGCACTTACGCCATCGTGATGCGCGTGATTCCGACTAACCCGCCGAACTTCAACGACTTTGACTTGCCGAAACAGCTGAAGGAAATCGTCGACATCAAGAATGGGATCGTGCTCGTCACCGGTCCGACGGGCAGCGGTAAGAGTTCAACTCTCGCAGCGGTTATTGATCTGATCAATGAGACGAAGGCCTTCCACATCGTCACCATCGAAGATCCCATCGAGTTTCTGCACGGCCACAAGAATTGCACCATTCACCAGCGAGAGCTTCATTCAGACACCCCAAGTTTTGCGATTGCTTTGCGCGCCGCGCTTCGGCAGGCGCCCAAGGTGATTCTGGTAGGCGAAATGCGCGACAAGGAGACAATCGAAGTGGCTCTCGAGGCTGCGGAGACGGGCCACCTGGTTCTGTCCACTCTGCACACCATCGACGCCTCCAAGACCATAGAGCGCATCATCGGCGTCTTTCCGAAAAACGAAGAGCGAGTGATTCGAACTCGAATCGCACAATCCTTTCGCTACATAATTTCGCAGCGTCTGATTCCTAAAGCTGACGGCAAAGGCCGCGTTGCGGCTATCGAGATACTCAAATCAACGATGCGCACTCGTGAATACATCGAGAAGGGCGAGTCGGAAGGTAAATCTCTAATCGACGCCATGGAGCAGGGGGATCAGGAGGGAATGCAAACCTTCGACGGTGTTATTGAGCAAATGGTGCGCGGCGGCGTCTTAAATCAGGAGGCAGCAATACCCTACGCGAGCAACGCGGGTAATTTGCTGTTGCGCCTGGGAGACCTGGGTGGGGAAACGCACCTGCCGGCCGAGACCGCTGAAGAAGACGCTGACTCCGTGCTTGATATGCTGGAAAGATAGTCGTACGCTACTGCCCCGGCAGTTTCCAAAATTCGGATTTAAAAATTCTCCGGCACTCTCCCCAGCGCTTCGGGTCAATTCCATAGTTCGTAATGTTCTTGCGCCCACTCAAACTGGTAATTGCAGCGCTCTTTTTCCCGGCGCTTTTCACTCTGAACTGCGCGGCTCAAACGCCTCCAGGTGACGCGACCCCGGGTTTGCAGATGGAGTTCCCCGTCGGTGGACAGCTCAGAATCGCGAACGTGTTTGGTAATGTCGCGGCGCAAAGCTGGAACCAAAAGTATGTATACGTCACAGCTAGCGGCGCCACCGGGAAGTCAGGGCTTTCATCGGTCGTAATTGAGAATGGCAACCAGGGTTTTGTAATTCGGGTCGTGCAAAGGCCGGGCGTCCCGGTTGCCGCGATTGACCTCAGCATAAAATTTCCTGACAGTGCGCGAGTGGAAATCGAAACTAGTAGCGGTCAGGTTTCCCTACGTGGAATTCCTTCCTTCGCAAGTGTGAAATCTGTCGCCGGTGACGTGAGCGTGGAGTTACCAGAGTCAGTCAATGCTGACATCATCGCGCGATCAACCAGCGGTTCAATTGAGTCCGAATTGTCGCAGGCTTTGACTGAGAACGGGCAGGTCTTGCAGGCGCGACTTGGTAACGGCGCACGATCACTGAGGCTGAACTCCGAAACCGGAAATATCTCGGTTGCGCTGATGCGGGACTTCGTCGGTACGGATCCACTGGCCAAGAGGCTACCGCAGCTGTTATCGGAAATTCCCACCAGGGCCGTCGGCACGCCTGCTCCTGCGGTGGACACGCAGGACATCGACGAAGGTGATGTTATCCGGGTTGATTCGCAACTGGTGACACTCAACATCAGTGTTATCGACAGAGAAACCAACCGCGGCCTGGTCGGACTTAAGGAGACCGATTTCAAGCTTTTTGAAAACGGCGCCGAACAACAAATACTTCAGTTTGATTCTTCGTCAGCTCCGTTCGACCTCTTGCTGGTGATCGACTTGTCGGGCTCCACTCGCGACGTCCTGAAATTGATTCGCGCCGCTGCACAACGTTTCGTCGCCGCCGCTCGTCCTTCAGATCGTATCGGCGTTCTCACGTTTGCCGGCCAGGCAACAGTGGTTTCTCCGCTGACATTGGATCGGCAAACTCTTAACGAGCGGATAAGCGCGATGGATACTGCCGCCGGCGATACGAAACTTTACGACGCGATGGACTTTGCGGTGAGCCGCTCGCAAAAGGACGCGAAGAATCCGCGGCGCACCGCGATCATACTGATGAGTGACGGCTTGGACGGAAGTATTCCTGGCGTGCGAGGCGATGGTTCGAAACTTCCCTACAAGGATTTACTCAGTCGCGTTGCCGAATTTGATGGCGTGGTATATACGCTGTGGCTGAATACTGTTTACGAAGCCTTTAATCCCTTGGACACGCAGCCGGAAGCTTTCGATGCGGGCTACGACCGCATGAAGGAGGTGGCTGATGCCGGCGGCGGCAGTTTTTATGAAGTCGGACGCCTTGAGGATTTGGCCGGCGCATACGAGCGAGTCGTCGCGGATCTGGGAACGGTCTACAGTTTCGCTTACCGTCCTTCGGATAAAACTCGCGACGGCAAATGGCGGGCGATTCGAGTCAACCTCGTCTCTCGTCCTGCGGCGATCGCGCGCGGGAAACGTGGATATAACGCAAACTGATTGGCGACATGTTGGAACGACGTCAAATTAGAATCCTCAGCCTGCTGTTTTCGCTTTTTATCCCAGTGGGCTGCTTTGGCCAGTCAATCGACCCGACTGATACGATACGCATCGAATCTGACCTGGTTGATCTCAAAGTCAGCGTCGTGAGTCTGAATCCTCAAAAACCATCAACGGAATTGACACAAAAGGATTTCCTGGTGCTCGAGGACGGAATGCCGCAGGACATCGCGTTCTTCGCCGCGGCTGACACACCTTTCGATCTCGTATTGCTGCTCGATCTATCCGGATCAACCAACGATAAGCTCAAACTCATCCGGCGCTCAGCCAAGCGGTTCGTGGATGCGACGCGGCCGATCGATCGCGTTTCGGTCGTTACTTTCACAGACATGGCCAATGTTGTCTGTACTTTGACGCAGGACCGCAAACTCCTTCGAGAGTCAATCGACCACATCGAAAAGCCACAGGGCGGTACAAAGTTTTGGGACGCACTGCGCTATGTGCTCGCAATCCTGAATGCTCCCGGAAATTCGCGGCGACGCAGTGCTGTCGTGGTGATGACCGACGGTGTCGACAATGCCCTGCCGGACGTCTTTGGTCCGGGTTCGGAGATCAGCTTTGATGATCTGCTGCTGCAGGTGCGGAGTTCGGAGACGATTGTTTTTCCTATCTATCTCGATACGGAAGATGAAGAGTATAGGCGGCACCGGACGCCCCACAGCGGGTTTGCACTGGCGCGCGGAGAGTTGGAGAAGTTGGCGTCAGCGTCCGGCAGTCGAAATTATCGAGCAAACAAGTTGAATGATTTGGATGAAGTCTACAAGCAAGTAATTGGCGACCTGGGTCGGATTTACAGTATTGGCTATCGCCCGTCGAATACGTCCCGAGATGGACAGTGGCGCTCAGTATTAGTGCAAATCCATGATCGAACAGATGTCACGGCCCGCACTAAGCAAGGCTACTATTCCCGGAGCCTCCCGAATTGATCGTGCGACTCGCCCTGGGCGCAAACCAGGAACGGGAAAGCCTTGTAAATGCCAACGATAAGTCTATAATTAGGCCTTCCCCGAGGCGCTGAGCTTTGACCGGTAAAAATCAAAGGAAGAACTCATGAGAGAAGCACGACTTACTCTTTTGCCAACGCTTTTTGTTGCTGCGTTGCTACTCGCTATTCCTCTGACCAATTATGCGCAGAACCGGGAAAAGTTTGTTATTTCCGCAAAAGCCGGCGGCGTGAATGCCGTCACTGGCCGGGCCTCGATGCGTCCCCATGGAAATGGTGAGTGGCGACAGCTGACTATCAAAGAAAATCTGCAAGCCGGGGACGTGGTTAGGACCGGAATCGATGGCCGAGTCGAAATGCTGTTGAACCCTGGTTCCTATATGCGGGTTGGTGAAAACTCGGAGTTTGAATTGGCTGACAACTCGCTGGAAAACCTTGAAGTCCGCCTGATTAGGGGAACCGCCATCGTGGAAGTCGCCGGCGCTGACGACCAAGAGCTGTTTATTGGGATTACGACACCACACACGCGGATGTCGATCGTTCGACGCGGACTTTATCGGGTTAGCGTGGTGCCGGGCGATACGACGGAACTGATTGTGAGAAAGGGCCGTGTGATGTTGGAGGGTTCACACACAAAGGTGAAGGGCGGAAACAAGGTGGTTTTTAGCAGTACTTCGTTTTCAGTAGCAAAGCTGGAGAATGCCGACAAAAGAGACTCAAATGTTTTTGATAGTTGGAGCAAAGCTCGGGCAACAGAGCTGGCGAAAGAAAACAATCGGATTAGTGCCAGAACGCTCAACGGTTTGGCAGCAAGCTTCGGCCATGACAGGTGGTTTTCACCTGGCGGCTTTTCGCGGCGGCTCTCAGGTTTCTGGCTATACAGATCAGGGTTGAACTGCTACACGTTTATTCCGTATTTTGGTGGTTTCGATTCACCGTATGGCGGCGGCTATTCCAGCTCCTTCTTTGGAGGCGGGGTTGGTTATTGGGGAGGCCGACCGGTCTTTGGCCCATCTGGCTTGGGTGGTTCATCCGGAGTTTCTGGATCGGGTTCCGGTAATTCAAGCGGAGGCACCTACAATCCGCCTTCCTCAGCGGGCCCGCGCATTGATGAATCTCCTATGACGCGCCTTGGGAAACCTGATATCTCGCCGCGTGGGCCAAATAGACAATAGCCAGAATGTGATTAGGCCTTTGGGACCCTCACTGCTCGCCCTCTTTAAAGAGTCGGCCTAGCTCGGTCTCCACCAACAGCCTTACTTCCGACAACTTCAAACCCGCCAGCGCCAAATGTGTGAGCGCAGTTCCCAACTGGCTGCGCAGCTGCTCTCCAGTCGGTTCGCGCAACAACCGCGAAGTCACCACCGCCCCCGCGCCGTGCCGGATCTTTACCAGACCATGCTTTTGCAACTGCCGATATGCATAGGCGATTGTATTGAGATTCACGCCGAGGTCAGCTGCAACCTGGCGAACCGGCGGCAAAGACGACCCTTCGGGTAACTCACCACCCGCAATCAGGGACTTAATTTCGTCGACAACCTGTTGATAAAGGGGTCGCCTGTCTCTTTCGTCAATCGTTATGTACATAATGTCTGCTGCACATATACACTAGACACTTCTCTTTGTCCACCGCTTTCGTTGAGGTTTATTGGAAAGTTAGTTCGTTTGCCAGGATTAGAGCTGAGCGCGTAAGGCCCTCGATGGCGCCTGGGTAGCTGGTGTCGCTAATGATGAAGAGGTTGGGCAGGCACGTTTTGTGGCTCGCTGCGTGAAGCCAGAAGGACTCCGCTGTCGGAATCACGCCACCCACCATGCCAAGCTTCCGTCGAGTCAGCTCGTAGAAACTTCGCGGCTGGGCCGTCTCGATGACTTCGATGCTGCTGCCTAGTTCCGGCAATGCTAAATGGAGTCGCTGCCAGCATCTCTCCAGCATCTGTTGATCCTTCTCGTCAAGTTCGCTTTCGTCTTTGTGAAACGTGAACCAGTCCTCAACGTCGGTGAAGGCGTGCACGGTCACTGCCCGCTTGCCCGCCGGACCGCGTGCGTCCCAGGCGGGAGCAGCCGCGAACATCAGTGGGCCGGTTTCCGCGTCGTCCGTCGAGTCCTGCCAATCGCTCAACGCGAGAACGTGCTCTGAATGCAGAAGAGCGGCCGTGGTTTCGTCCAACCCAAGGTAGACTAGATAAGCGCCCCAGCCTCGTAGCCCGTTCAATTGCTTGCGGATTTTTGTTGGAGTGCGGTTGAGCCCGACCAGCTTGCCATACGTATCCCAGATTGTCAGGTTGCTGATCACAGCTTTCGGGGCCTTCACTGTTTCACCGCTCAGCAGGTCGACGCCGATGGCGGCGCCCGTCGAATCGTAAGACAATCTGAGCACCGGAGTGTCCAGCTTGATTCTGCCGCCACTTCGTTTGATCGACTCGGCCAGTCTCTTCGCCAGCTCTGAAGCGCCGCCGCGAATCGCATACATGCCCGCTCGCGGTGCACTTAGGGCGAGTGCTGCGCGGAGATAGGAAACATCTTTGCTACGACCTTGTGTTAGAACTTGCAACTGCGCGTCTACAAAGTGCAGAAATCGTTCGGAGAGTCCGGCTAGATGATCAAGGGTTGACCGCCGGCCGGCGGCAAGAATCTCTGCAGCGAGACGTCCCTCACGAACGAGGTTAAAGGCGCGTCGGGACGGCGAGGCCGAAAGCAGATCCGGCGTTCTTTGCAGGGTACGACGCAGGGCGCCGCCTATCGACTCAAGCTTTCGAAAGAAGGCAATCGCCTGCTTGTCACAGTCCGGAAATGTCCGTCGCAGGTCGTCTTCAAACTGCTCCATATCGGCTCCCATGGCGATTTCGGAGTGGTCGGGAAGACGAACCTGGTAGCTTGGGTGCCACAAGCCTACCGCGGGAGGATCAACCGGCAGCTCCGAGAAGATCCGTTCGTGGATCTCGCCGGGTTGCCAGCCGCTGAAGAGTCCGTAGCCTTGCTCAAAACTGTAACCGAATTTTTCAAAGCTCGCCGCGCAACCACCCACCTGCGGCTCTCGTTCCAACAGGCAAACATCCACGCCGCGTTGCGCAAGCAAAGCAGCGACCGTCAGTCCGCCGATGCCACCGCCAACTACAACAACTTCGCAGTCCATGTGGTCAGATAATCAAGCGAATCAAAGGTTGCAAGGCCGGCAGCAGCATTGCTGAAGTAGGAACGGCAGGCGGAGTTGCGGGCAACAGCCGTTGTAAGTAGGGTTCAAGTATTAGAAGCAAGGCCTGCACAGCATTGAAGGACATATGAATGATGATGCAGGGGAGTAGCCTGCCGGTATAAGCGCGAACAATTGTTAGTACGATACTAAGAAGTGCGACTGCGGAGATCACGCCAATGTTTGGCCAATATTGCGGGACATGAATTAACGTAAATAAACCGAGAACAAAAACGACGGCCCCATTCACGCCGATGGCCCGCTGCAGCGCGGAGTAGACCACGCCGCGATAGATAAATTCTTCAACGAAAGGCGCGGTAAAAACTGCGAGAGCCGCAATTGCATAACGTGCCCCGGTTGAACTATTTATTAGTTGTTCCAACTGTGTAGGCTTGTCAGCCCCCAGCAGCCGCGCGAGCGTCACCCCGGTAATGAAAAGAACGACGCCGATTCCTGCATAGCCGAAGCCCTCGAGGAACCCCAGGCTGCGAGACCAGCCCCAACCAAAACTGGCGAGGAACGGTCGCTTGCCAAAGCGAGTGACGAAGGCCCACAGGATCACAAGAGTCAGGATGTGTGTCGGCAGAATGGACAGGACCTGTAAAAAAATCGCAGTGCGGTCAGTTACTGCCAGCTCCAACGCCGATCGACCAAAATCCGGCGAACTTGGGTTTAACCCACGGTGCACAGCAAAAGGGATTACGAATAGCAGTGGGATTATTGCTTGTACGACAATGCTTGCAATCCAGATCCCGAGCGCACCGCCAACTCCCCAAACAGGGTTGTTCGGATCGACATTTTGAGAATTCGTTTTGATTTGAGGTTCGTTCCGCTCGATCAAACTGGAATCTTCCAAAGCTGAAAATGTGGGGACTTCGTTCGATGTAGACACGTGTTGGAGTGTATGAAGTTGTTCGGAAGGGGTCAATCCATCAGAGTAACTTCAAACCGCCGGATAGGCGGATTCCAACAAGGACGGACCAACGCGCGGCGCCGCCAACATCACGCCGATGATCGTTTTGGCGTCTTCTATCTCGCCGCTGGTAATCATGCCTAGTGCTTCGGAGAAGGGAATTCGCACTACTTCGATCACTTCGTCGTCATCGAGTCGCTGCTGTGTCTCCGTCAGTTCAGTCGCCAGGTAAACCCACATCTTCTCTTCACAAAATCCCGGCGACACGAAGAACTCAGAGAGCTTCTCCAGACGGGCAGAAACTACGCCCAGCTCTTCCTCCAGTTCACGGGCCGCACCTTGCTGCGGTACTTCGTCAAGCCGCAATGTGCCTGCCGGAGCTTCGAGGAGATAACGGCCGGCCGGATGTCGATACTGGCGCACAAGCGCGATCGTGCCGTCGTCAAACACGGGAACGATTACCGCGCTGCCGGCGTGATGCACGACTTCGCGTTCGTAGACTTTGTCGCCTTCTCGAATCGTGTCGACAGTTACGTCGAAAATACGACCATGAAAACGTTCCACGCTGTTAATTAACTGCGGAGTTGGGTTAGAAGCCATGATGAATCCTTTTTGACAACTAGTATCGCGAACTATCCCTAAGCGCGGCACTCGCTTCTCCCACCAAATAGAGCGAACCGGTAACGCAGATCATGCCGTCAGGCGACGTTATCTCGCGAGCTTTTTTCAGCGCGTCACTCACGCGTGGCACCAAGTTGATCTTTGCAGTTGGCATGAAATTTTGTGCGAGGGTTTGCAGACGTTCCAACGATGCGGCCCTGGGATTGTCCGGTCTGGTGAGAACGAGCTGATGGACGGCGGGGAACAGTAGCGCAGCCATCTCGTTCAGCCGCTTGTCACTCATCGCGCCAAAAACCAGCGTTATCGGTTTCTTAACGAACTCGTCCAGATAATCTCGTAGCACGCGCGCCGCTGCAGGGTTGTGTGCGCCGTCAAGCAGTATCCCCGAAACCGAAGCCAGGCGGCCGGCGACCCCAACACTTTCAAGACCGCGCACGATAGCAGTTTTTGAGATGGCAAAACCACGAGCTCGCAGCGACTCGGCGAGTTGTATCGCGAGGCAAGCATTTATTGCCTGATGTCGTCCGCGCAACGAAAGGCGCACGTTCTCGTATCGATCTTCATTGGTCTCGAAGGTCACTGCCAACGTTCCGTCACTCGTCGCCGTTAGTTCACCGACTTGACCCGTCACAATAGCCTTCACGCCACATTCGCGAGCGCGTTTCAAGATCACTTCAAGCACCGCTGGCGACTGCGGCGCGAGAATCGCAGTCACGCCGGGGCGAATGATGGCCGCTTTTTCGAACGCGATCTCCTCGATGGTTTCGCCGAGATACTCCTGATGATCAAGTGACACCGGAGTGATTCCGACCGTGTTGGCCCCCGCAACAGTGGTGGCATCGAGCCTGCCGCCCAATCCTGTTTCGAGAATTGCAAGCTCGATATCGGCGGCGTGAAAAGCCAGGAAGGCGATTGCGGTAAGGTGTTCGAAGAATGTCGGTAATGCCTCGATCCTCCTCTGGTCCAGCAAGGCTTTTGCAGCTTTGCGCACCTCGACCGCAAATCTGGCGAAACGCTCCGGTGAGATTGCGTGGCCGTCAATCTCTATTCTTTCCGTGATGTCGATCAGGTGAGGAGATGTATAGAGCCCGGTCATAACTCCGGCAGCGCGGCAGATCGATTCGAGCATTGCGGCGGTTGACCCTTTACCGTTTGTGCCGGCAATCTGCACTGACTCGTAGGATGTTTGTGGCTGGCCCAGACTTTCAAGTAACAACTCGGTATTTCTGAGACCGAGTTTCATGGTTAGGGTTTCATGTCCGAGACTAAGCAGATACTGGGTTGCTTCCGCAAAGTTCATGAGGACATCGGAGGGCACCGAAAGCGAATCGGTTACTTGCTTGAACCGGCGCCAGTGCGCAGTCGTTCCATTGGCGAGCTGCTGGAGATTTCCGGGTTCATCATGAAACTGAGCAGCTTGATTATGTAGTCTCGTATTTCGCGCCGGTCGACAATCGCGTCGACCATCCCGTGTTCGAGCAGGAACTCTGACTTTTGAAAATCCTTAGGGAGTTTTTGTCTTATTGTTTGTTCAATCACGCGCGGTCCGGCAAAACCGATGAGCGCTCTTGGCTCAGCGATAATGACATCTCCCAACATCGCGAAACTGGCAGTGACGCCGCCGGTGGTTGGGTCAGTCAAGATAGATATGAAAGGTAACCGCGCCTCATCCAGTTCAGCCAATGCCGCGGAGATTTTAGCCATCTGCATCAACGACAGCGCGCCCTCTTGCATGCGCGCGCCGCCGGAGGTGGCGAAGATTATTACAGCGCCATGTTCTCTGAGTCCACGCTCGATCAGGCGCGTCACTTTCTCGCCCACGGCCGAACCCATCGAGCCGCCGATGAACGACATGTCCATCGCCCCGGCCAGCACCAAGTGATTGCCCACTTTGCCGCGACCGCTGATGATCGCTTCGGGCAGGCCGGAACTTTCTTTTGCCAGCGTGAGTCGCTCGGGATAGGGCTTGGTATCAACAAACTCGAGCGGGTCGATTGAAATAACCTCGGCATCAAGTTCTTCAAACTTGCCGTCATCGAAGATCATCTCAAGTCGTTCGCGCGCGCCGATACGAAAATGATAGCCACAGTGAGGGCAAACCTGGAGCGATTCCTCAAGCTCGCGCTTGTAGAGGTGGGCCTCGCAGCCGTCACATTTGACGAAGACATTCTCGGTCTTGACTACTCGCTCCTCCGGGGGGACGACTTCAATTTGCTTACTTTTCTTACTAAACCAGGGCATAGGGAATCTAGTTTATTGGATTTTCGACGTCGGCTTTATCGGGATGAGGCAGAGGTTAGCACATGCGCGTGAAAGGATGAAGCATCGGCCTTGGGTTTGGGTCGTTTTTAGTGGCGAGAAATGATGTGATGCAGAGTTTGCGGAAAGTCATTAATACTAGACTCCACTCCAGTCAGTTCGAGCGTTCTTGTCGCCATCTGCACCTTAAGAACAGTCCACAAATCTGCACCTGGAGGGAGAATGCCGCGCGCCCGGCAGGAAGATTTGATCATTGAGAACCTTCCGGCCGAAGTCCTCGTCTATGATTCCCTGCGACAAAGCGGCGTTGCTGCTCCTACCGTCTCGTGTCCAGACTATTTTTCAGCGTCGGCTCAAAACTCAATGCCTTGCTGGGCGCGAATGCCAGCGGTAAATGGGTGTTTAATCTCGGTCATCTCAGTGACCAGATCGGCGGCTTCAATCAATGCTGGTGGGGCCTCGCGGCCGGTTACGACGATATGCAAGGCGGGTTGGGCCGCACGAATGCTGCGAAACTCTTCAATTACCTCAGCGACCGGCAGCAGTTCATAACTTAAGACGTAAACCAGTTCGTCAAACACCAGCATGTCGTAGTCTCCACTGCGTAGTTTCTCCACGCAAAGTTTCCACGTCTCGCGCGCAGTGGCCCGATCCTGTTCCGGATTCTTCGTGTCCCAGGTGAAGCCATCGCCCATCGTGTGAACTTCGATGCCGAGCTTTTCCGCTGACTCGTGTTCGCCGTAACGATCGTTGCGTGATTTCATAAACTGAATCATGCAACACTTCAGACCACGTCCGGCAGCGCGCATCATCAGCCCCAGCGCGCAGGTAGTTTTGCCCTTGCCGTTGCCGGTGTGAACCATCAACAGCCCCCGCGTCTTTTCCTGGTAGTCCTCGCGACGCCACTTGTATTGTTTTTCTTTGGAAGACATTCAAAAAGTTTCGAGTTTAAAGTTCCGGGTTTCGAGTTAGGAAACACCGTGTTTCAGAAAACTCGGAACCTGAAACTCGAAACTTAAGCGTTACGACTCATCCCGGAGTGCATCTTCGGTGTTGTCAGCCGATCCATTCGCGCGGGAAACCGCATCCTGCAACAAGCCTAATATTTTTTCCTCGGCCTCTTCCCAGGTGCCGCGCAGGGTGCAGCCGGCAGCATTGCGGTGACCACCGCCGCCAAACTTCTCTGCAACTTTCGCAACGTTTACCTCACCCTTGGAACGCAGACTCGTGCGATAGACGCCCAACTCGCATTCCTTGAGCATGGCAACGGCTTCCACCTCGCCGACAGTCAGCGGGTAGTTAACAAAACCATCCGCGTCTTCGTCGGAAGCTTCAGCACTGTGTTGCATCTCCAGGCTGTGGCGCAACAAGGCGACGCGTCCGGTGGAATCGCGTCTGGCGGTGGAAAGCACCGCGCCCATCAATTGAATTCTGCTCCAGGGATAACTGGCAAAGACGGCCTCGGCAGTCTTGGCTGGTTTGACGCCGGTGCGCAAGAGTTCGGAGGCGACTTTGAAAGTCCGTTCCGTGGTGTTGGAATAGTGAAATGAGCCCGTGTCGGTTATTAGCGCCGTGTAGCAACACTCGGCGATTTCTTTCGTCACGCGCACACCGAGCGCTTTGGCCAGGTTGTAGATCATCTCGCCGCAAGCAGAGGCCGTGGAGTCGATCCAGTTAATCTTGCCAAAGAGTGCGGTAGTTGCGTGGTGGTCGATGTTGACCACGAATTGCTTTTCCAGACTCTCCAGACCCGGGCGGGCCATATCGGAACATTCGATGACGAAGATGCCGTCGTAGGCCTGGTCCGCGCTGGGCGTGACTCTTACATCTTTAGCGCCCGGTAACTTTTGATAAGTATGCGGCACCGGATCCCGCATGATGACTTCCACGTCTTTATCCAGCGCTCGCAGCAACCAGTAAAGGCCAAGCGAGGAGCCCAGACTGTCGCCGTCCGGTCGCAGGTGCGAGGTAATGGCAAACGTCCCCTTGTTTTCGATCAATTCAACTACTTGACTAAGCATTAAAATCGAATGATGAAGGCGAAAGGATGGGCGATGAATGCGCTAGTTCTCACTCATCGTTCATAGTTCCGCGTTCATCCCTTTCTTCTTTCTGTTCCAGCGCAAGTTCTTGCAGCAAACCATCAATACGTTCAGCGCGCTCCTCCACCGTGTCTCTTACAAAATGAATCTCGGGTGTGCGCGGCAGGTTGAGTGAAAGACTGAGTTGCTCACGGACGTAGGGAGCGGCTTTGCGTAGCGCTATAAGCGCGAGCCGATGTTCCTCTTCATTTCCCGCGACGGTGACGAAAACCTGAGCGTCCCGGCGATTGTCGGACAGGCGAACGTCAGTCACGGTCACCATCGTAAGCCGGGGGTCTTCGAGTTCATACCCGACAATCTGGGTAATCTCATCTCGAAGTATGTCTGCAACTCTCTCTGGGCGACGCATGTCTTAAAACCAGTTTCGAGTTCCGAGTCTCAGGCTTCGAGTTTGAGTCGCGAATTTGAAACACGAAACTCGAGACGCGGAACTAAAGTTCAGTTGCCGCGACCTTCTCTACGATGTAGGCCTCGATCTGATCGCCGACCTTCAGGTCATTGAAGTTTTCCAGACCGATACCACACTCAAAACCTTCGCGCACTTCCGATACATCGTCTTTGAAGCGACGTAAGGAAGCGATGTTGCCTTCCCAACTAACAACGCCATCGCGAATCAAACGCGCTCGCGCGGTGCGACGAATGTTGCCGTCGACCACCATCGATCCGCCCACCACGCCGGCCTTCGGCACGCGAAACACTTCGCGCACGTCGGCCTTGCCGATGATTTTCTCTTTCTCGATCGCCTCGAGCATGCCGATCATGGCAGCCCGAATTTCTTCCTCAACCTTGTAGATAATCGAGTGCAGCCGGATATCGACGCTTTCCTGTTTCGCCAAATCGGCGGCGCGCGAGCCCGGTCGTACGTTGAAACCGATCACTACCACAGCCGAGGCTGCTGAACCTGCCTGCGTGGCCGAGGCGAGCAGCACATCTGATTCGGTAATCGTGCCGACCCCTGAACGAATCACCTTGACCTTCACGCGGTCGGTTGAAAGTTTTTGCAAGGTAGACTTGAGAACTTCAACTGAACCCTGCACGTCGGCCTTGATAACGACCAGCAGTTCCTTGACTTCGCTTTCGCCCAGCGCTTCGATGCCGCGCTTGGTAGTTTGCAGTAAGGTGGCTTGCCGGCTCAGCATCTGCCGGTGTCCGGAAATCTGTTGCGCGCGCGCGATATCGGCAACGACCTGGAACCCGTCGCCCGCCTGGGGAACGCCCTGCAGTCCGAGCACTTCGACTGGTGTGGCCGGCCCCGCCTCGGTAATCGCCTCACCCTTGTCGTTGAACATCGCGCGGACCTTGCCAAAAATCTGCCCCACGATGAAGGGTTCATGAACGCGCAGAGTGCCTTGTTGTACGAGGACGGTGGCCACCGCGCCACGACCGCGATCGAGTTTCGCTTCCAGCACGACGCCAGACGCCAGACGCGTGGGACTGGCGCGCAGGTTCAGAATGTCTGACGTGAGCAGGATAGTTTCGAGCAGTGTTTCCAGGTTCTCCCGTTTCTTCGCGGAGACCTGGACCATTTCTGTCTCGCCGCCCCACTCAACGGGATTGAGTCCCTGCGTTGCCAGCTCTTGTCTGACGCGGTCCGGATTCGCATCCGGCTTGTCGATCTTGTTAATGGCTACAACGATAGGAACCCCAGCTGCGCGCGAGTGTTCGATCGCTTCAATCGTTTGCGGCATTACGCCATCGTCCGCGGCCACGACCAACACCACTACGTCAGTAGCTTTGGCGCCGCGCGCGCGCATCAGGGTAAATGCTTCGTGGCCGGGCGTGTCGAGAAAAACCACGCGACGGGTTTCGCCGGCATGGTCCGGACTCGCAACCTGCACACTGTAGGCGCCGATATGCTGGGTGATACCGCCGGCCTCTCCGGCGGCAACTTCGGTGGCGCGGATGGCATCGAGCAGCGACGTCTTGCCATGATCGACGTGGCCCATGACGGTCACAACGGGAGCGCGTGGCAATTCCACGTCATCAGCGTCGGTAGCGATCAAGTCTTCAAATTCTTCTTCAGCTACCATCTCCTCGAAAGGAACGAAGGTAACGTCATAGCCGAAGCGGTTGCCGAGTTCGATCGCCACGTCGTCATTGAGCGGTTGATTGATGGTGGCGAAGACTCCGCGTTGTAACAGCAGGCTCACGATGTCTTTCGGTTTAATTCCGAGTTTCTCCGCGAATTCCTTCACGGTGGAACCTTCGACAATGCGGACAGACTTGAGCTCTCCGGGAACAGATGGCGATTCCATTCTGCCGGCGATGCGGTCTTCGAGAGACAGCGCTCGCGGCGGTGGAATGAAGTCACCCTTATCAAATCGACCGCCTTTGCCGTCGACCTTGCGGCCGCCCCGCGTGGGCGTGCGTCGGGAGCGACGTCGGCCCGCATCTGGAGGCGGAATGTAGGTTGTTTGCGGGGTTGCGGTTTCACCCGGGGTGCCCAGACGTTCGGTCTTGGCCAGCGGTGTTCGTTCCCTGATGCGCCCTCCGCGATCGGCTCGATCGCGAGGTGTTACCGGAGGTGTGACAATCGGCGAGGGAGCTCGTTCGCCGGGTCGGACGCCGGCATTGAGCGCAGCCACAGTCGGACGTAACACACGCACCTGGTGTGCTGGCGGTGGTAGCGTTGCAGCGGTGGGAGCAACACGTTTACTAGGCGCCTCGGATTCTGTCGCATCACCATTGGTCTCAGCAATCTCAACCGGCGGCGCGGCGGCGGGCGTCGCTTCTGTTTCTGCCACTGCGGCAGGTTCTTCAGCGCGCGCTGCGGGAGCAAGCTTGCGAAGCAGCTTTGCGGTAGTAGCCGGTTTGGCAGTTTCCGGAGCAGCACTTGGCGTCTCAACTTCAGGCTGCGGCGCTTCCGTTACAACTTCAACTGCCGGCGCTGCCTCAGCCACTATCTCCGTGGCCTCATCTGCCGGCGGTTCTTCAACTGCGCGCTCAGCACGTTTTACGACGCGCACGCCGCGTTTGACCGCAGTCTCTTTCTTGGGGAAATACTTGTTGCGAATCTTCTCCGCCAACTCTTTCGAGACGGAATTTGATGGGACGCTGACGTCTACGCCCTCGCGTCGCACCTCTTCAATCAGGCGCTTAGTGTCAAGCTTCAGTTCTTTGGCGAGATCATAGATTCGGATCTTAGAGGTAACGGTCATGCACTCCTTAATTCAGACGCTCACAAGTGCCCGGCGTCTGGCTTCTTCAAGTGGTTTCAACAACTCCCGTCTTAACCACTTGAAGCGCGGCTATCAGAAGCGCAACGCGTACGAGTGGCAGGAGAGCGAACAACACAGACCGCCGGAATATCCGGCGACTGAGCTGATTCTAATTTGCCGCATCTGGGGAAGCATCCTGCTTCTCTTCGTCTGTGCTCTCGCCTGATGCGGTCTCTTCCATGGCTGCGGGAGCAGATGTTGGTTCGTCGTCAGAGGCAACAGCTTCCTGAACGGCGGCGTCCTCAAGATTTTCAATGGCAGCGGCTTCGGCGGCAGACATGTCAGGCGCGGGCACGATCGTATCCGGGCGCAAGTCGCGACCAGCTTCCTGCAACCAGAGCTCATCTTCGGAACGCGCTTCGACTTCTGTAAGGGCGACTGGGTCAGCCGAATCCTGCGCCAGTATTTCCTGCTCAGCACTGAACGGCACGCCGGCTTCTACCGCTTCGTCATAGCCGGCAGCGGTCGAGTCGGCGTCGGACGTAGCTCGGCTCGCGGTTAGATCCGCGTCGCCCGCTTCCGCGACTTCACCGGCTTCAGAATCGACTTCTGCTTCGCCTTCGCCTTTCAGCGTGCGCTCGCGCATCGCCACAACTTCTTTAGCCGCGTTCAGAATTTTCTCCGCTTCGTCCAAACTCAAATCGAGGAACTCAACCAGGTCGTCGATCGAAGTTTGCGTAAGTGCGTCGATGTCGTTAATACCGTGTTCCGCCAACGTGTCGGTCTGCTGAGGCGTCAAACCTTCGATAACTGACAACGGAACTGACGCACCGGACGCGATCAGCGCACCCATCTGTTCGGTGACCTCGCGCTTGATTTCTTCTTCGCTGCGGATGTCGATATTCCAGCCTACCAGTTTGGTCGCAAGTCGTACGTTCTGGCCGCGCTTGCCGATGGCGAGCGATAGCTGGTCTTCATTGACGATGACTTCCATCTGGCGGTTGTCGATATCAGTGATGCGAACTTTATTGACTTTTGCCGGCGAAAGAGCGTTGGCCGCAAACACAGAGGGCTCGTCAGACCACTCGATAATGTCGATTTTTTCGCCACGCAGTTCGCGAATGATCGCCTGGACGCGCGAACCCTTCATGCCGACGCAGGCGCCAACTGGATCGACGTCACGTTCGTTCGAGGTTACGGCGATCTTGGCGCGCTCCCCGGGCTCGCGGACAGCAGACTTGATGACTACGGTACCGTCGTAAATTTCCGGTACTTCCATTTCAAACAAGCGCAGCAACAGCTCCGGAGAAGTGCGCGACACCTCAACCTGCGGTCCCTTTGACTCCTTCGAAACGTTATGGATGACTACACGAATTCGTTCGCCCTGATTCCACTGTTCACCGCGCGACTGTTGGGAACGAGGCAGGATGGCTTCGAGGTTGCCAAGGTCGACAATAATGTTGCCGCGCTCAAACCGCTTTACGTATCCGTTTACCAGGTCGCCGATCTTGTCGACGTATTGCTCGTAGACGTTACTGCGAACTGCGTCCCGGACCTTTTGAAACAGAATCTGCTTCGCTGTTTGCGCGGCGATGCGGCCTAGTTCTTCCATGGGCAGGGGCAAGAGGAGCGCGTCTCCCAGTTCAACTTCTTCACCGGCAAGTTCCTTGGCTTCGACTATTGAAAGCTCAGTTGCGGTGTTGGTCACTTCATCCACCACCACTTTAGTGGCGGAAAGTTCGATGCCAGTGTCGGGGTTCCAATCGACCTGAATGTCTTCACCGGAGCGAAACTGTTTTTTGGCGGCAGCGCGCACCGCTTCCTTCATGGCGTCGATTACGAGATCGCGCTCAATGCCTTGCTCCTGGCAAAGCGCTTCGATGTTTTGTGCGATTGATGAACTCATGGAACTTCTGGTCTCCGGTTGGCTCGACGCTATGCTATCTGTGCGTCGCTGAGCCTATTCAGTTGTTATTCAGTTTCGGTCTCAGATCTCAAATTTCAGATCCCAGATTTCAAAGTGCCCGCTTGAATTCTGCGTTGACATCCATTTCGAGATTCGCCTTAGCGATAACCTCGAAGGGAACTCTGACGCGCCCGCTCGTTCGATCCTCAATCAGCACGTCCTCGCCGTCTGTCCCGAGCAAGCGGCCGCGAAAATTGCGCTGGCCATTAACGGGCTTGCGCGCCCTCATTTTGGCCAGACTGCCGGCGAAACGCTCGTAATCCCCAAGCTTGTAAAGGCCTCGCTCAATACCCGGCGAAGAAACCTCCAACGTGTAGGAAGCGTGGATGAAATCCTCGACGTCGAGCACGGTGCCAACGTGTAAACTCACTTCCGCGCAGTCCTGGTGAGTCACTCCGTTTGGCTTGTCAATAAAGACGCGGACGATAGGCTTGTTATCCGGTCCGGCGACTTCGGCGTGGACGAGTTCCAGTCCGTGGTCGATGGCGACGCGGTCGGCAATTGCCCGCACGCGATCTTCCACTGAACTCGACGCCATCCCGCAGGCCCTCCGAAAAATCACTCGCCCAAAAGAAAAAGTGGGCGCGAACCCACCGGACGATAACTCCGCGCTTCGAGCAAGCTGAGAATTATACGGAAAGGGCAGAGGAGAAGCAAACGGGGGAAGATTCCAAAATGCGGAGCATTTTCGGGCACACTGCCCCCAATGGTGAAGACGGAAACTACCTTTGCCACGAACTACTGGTTTGCCCGCCGGCGTGAGATCAGGTAGTCGAGCGAAAAGTGATCCTGCTCAGACGGCAGCAGGAGTACAAAGAGCAACAGGGCCAGTCGCGGAATGACGTGTTCGTGAAACGGATAGAGCGGTTCTTGCAAGAGGTGTCCGAAGGTCACCGTGATAAGAACGAAGCCGAGCGCGATCAGCGCTTCGCGTGTCCGCAAACCGATAATCAACAGCGCGCCGGCGATGAGTTCGACAAACGGAATCGTTACGCCGGTAGCCCAGAGCGACCAGACGGGAAGAAACGTATCGGCAAAGGGAAGAAAATATTTACGTGCATGATTGAGCGGTCCCAGCTGGAAGACCTTATTGACACCGGCCATGAAGAAGATAAAGCCCAGCGCTTCGCGCGCGAAAAAAATTGCCCAGCTACGAGGCGAGTGACTTTTCATAGTAGTTCTGGTTGAGATGATGCTCCAGTAAAATACGACTGCACACCCTAACCCCTTTTTCGCTAATTCCAGAAATGAGACTGAACCCAATCAACTTGACCCTTGACACACATGCTTTTGACTAGTAGGTTGCGACCGCATTTCAATAATGACGTGGTTCGCTGGTCCCAGGTTTTATATCACGAAGGGCACGGACGTTTAGTAATCCGTCCCAAGCCAACTCCACTTATTCTTGGAGTTCCAGGATGCGATCCGTTCTGGGCGAAAAACAACTCGCGACATGAATCTTGAAGAAGCGATATGAATGGAGCAGTTCGCTGGTGCGGCAGCTGTGAAATTTATCTTCGTCGAGTCGCGCTTGAACCTGCCAAGGTTCGGCGGCTTAGCCAAGGGCTGTGCAGAACTTGTGTATCGGGGCCGTGGATTTTGCAAACCTTCGTAATCCGAAGTATCGGCTGTGGCCCTCCGGCGGCAGCGAAAGCAGGCGATGATGGGCGTACTTAATCGTCCTTCGTTGTCCTTTACGCACGGGCTGATAGCTACGCCGTGCTTCCCCCTTAGGTAGATTGAGGAGAACAGTATGAAACATCATTCACGGCTGATCGCCTTCAGCATAGCATTGCTGGTTGTTGGTGGTCTGTTAGTAGCATTTCTGCCCCGACCTGTAGCGCATGCGCAGGAGAAGGGCGGTCCCGATAAAGAACAATTAAAGAACTACGGCATCTCATCCGGTGCCTCTTATTACAACGATACCTCACCCAACCTGCGCGATATGAAGCAATTTGCCATGTCCTACGGGGTAGGGGAAGAGCGCGAGGCGAATGAGAACCCGAAGATCCCTCACACCCATAAGGACGTCCCGGATGAGGCTCTTCCATTATTTAGCTTTAAGGACGGGTCAGCTACAGTCAATATACCGAGCCCCACCATCAGTATTGACGGCATCGTATTTCCTGGTGTTGGCTGCAACTGCGCGCCGCCTGACACCAATGGCGAGATAGGTCAGACGCAATACGTCCAGATGGTTAACGAAGGCTATCAGGTCTTTAACAAGACCACCGGTGCGTCGCTGTTAGGGCCGTCGAGCATCGTTTCGCTATGGGCCGGCTTTCCCGGCGTTTGCCAAACGAATGGCGATGGTGACCCCGTCGTGATCTATGACCAGATCGCCAACCGCTGGGTCATCACCCAGTTCGCGGGTACCCCCATTCCAACCGACGAGTGCGTGGCCGTGTCCACCACCAATGACGCGACCGGCTCATACAATCGCTATGGCTTCCACCTCGGCGCCAACTTTTTCGACTATCCACACCTGAGCGTCTGGCCCAATGCTTACTACATGAGCATGAACGTATTCAACGCAGCAGGCACGGCCTTCCTCGGCCCGCAACCCTTCGCCTTCGACCGTGCGAAGATGCTTCTCGGTCAGCCGGCCACGTTCGTCAGCACCGGGATCACCAATGGCCCCAATGAAGACACTTATCTACCCGCCGACCTCGATGGCTCGACGCAGCCTCCGGCTAATGCCCCGGGCACGTTCGTGGAAGCGCCATTCACCAACACCTACAGAGTCTTCCACTTCCAGCCTGACTTCGTGACCCCGGCCAACTCGACCTTCACGCTCTTCGCCAGCCCGGCTGCGGCAGGCTTTACCGAGCTTTGCGCGACCACGCGTGCCTGCGTGCCGCAATTAGGCTCGACCACCAACTTGGACGGCATTGGCGACCGCTTGATGTTCCGCCTGGCCACTCGCTTCCTGGCGGGTCACGAATCGACCGTAGGAAATTTTTCCGTCAGTGCGGGCGGGGTCTCCGGTGTGCGCTGGTTTGAGTTGCGCAACGTGACGGCCGGCCCGGTCACAGTCTTCCAGGAGAGTACCTACCAGCCGGACACGACCTGGCGCTGGATGGGCAGTGCGGCGATGGATCAGAGCGGCAACATGGCCGTCGGCTTTAGCGCCTCTAGTCCCACCATCAACCCCCAGATTCGCTACGCGGGACGGTTGGCTGGCGATCCCATCAACACGCTGGCTCAGGGCGAAGCCACTCTGTTTGCCGGCACGGGCAGCCAGACCGGCACCGGCAGTCGCTGGGGCGACTACAGCGACTTGACCATTGACCCGGTGGACGACTGCACCTTCTGGTACACGCAGGAGTACTATTCCACCACTAGCTCGTTCAACTGGCGCACGCGCATCGG
>JBDUDV010000007.1:0-55058 GCA_040002755.1 Acidobacteriota bacterium
CACCAAGACTTGGCGTTGTAACTTCAGCGACAAGCTGATCGGAGCTCTTCAGCCAACACAGATCGCGGTCGTGTATGTTTTGATCGCCGATGTCTTCACCCGCTGCACTCAACTCGACATCGCCAACGTGCTCGGTCAGTACTTCACCATATTCGCGTAGCTGCGTGACGATCTCAAGATACGACGCCCAATCGTTGCGTCCGCCGCGGATGGATGCTGCGAAATAGATTTTCACTTCTCGTTACGAGGTCGCGACGTCGATGTCTCTCGCGCAGCGGAAGCCCGAAGTCATCCAGCGTTCGTGAGCATGAAAGAAATTTCGATAGGTTGAGCGGATATGCGATTGCGGCGTTGCGAATGAGCCGCCGCGCAAAACTTTCTGGTTGACGAACCACTTGTCGTTGTATTCGTCAAACTCGGATTTGAAACCCGGATAGGGAACGTAATCCGAAGTTGTCCACTGCCAAACGTCACCGATCATCTGCTGACAACCATACGCATTCACGCCCGCAGGGAAAGAACCAACCGGCGCGGGCGCCCAGAGGCCGTTCTCAAACATATTCGCTCTTGAATCCTCTACCGGATCATTCCCCCACGGATAAGCCTGACGTGCGCCGCTCTCGGGACTAGAGGTTGCCGCCTTTTCCCATTCTGCCTCGGTTGGCAAACGCTTCCCCGCCCATTTTGCGAAGGCCGACGCTTCGAAGAAACTGACGTGACACACTGGCTCATTCGCTTTGCTTTCGGCGGTGTGCAATCCCGCGAAGCCGCGAATCATCCACTGATCGTCGTGTTGCTCCCAGTAAAGCGGCGCGCGCCACGCGTCGCGGTTAACGACTTCCCAGCCTTCGGAAAACCACCAGCGAAAGTTTTGATAACCGCCGTCGCGGATGAACTCGAGAAAGTCCCCGTTGCTCACGAGGGCGCGGTCGAGTGCGTAGTCCTGCAGAAAAACCTGGTGCGCAGGCTTTTCGTTGTCGAAGGCGAAGTCGTAGTTGACCGAGCCATCCATTACTGTCGGGCTACTGCCCCGGCGACCGTAGCCTAACAAAAACAGTCCGCCTTCAATCTCGGCCATGCCTTCGACTTTCGTCGAAACGGCGGGCGCTGGTTTGATCGGCGCGTTGTATTGATCGCAAAGCAAGTGCTTGATGTCGTAAACCAGCAGCTCCTGATGTTGCATCTCGTGTTCGAGTCCGAGCCTCACGAGCGCGAGCACAGTTTCCGCTTCTGGTTTGCTTTCAATCGACTCCAGCAGCGACAGCATTTGTTCATCAACATGATTGCGATAGGCAACGGTATCGCGGACCGTTGGGCGCGAGCGTGTACCCCGCTTCGGTCTCTCGATGCGGGCGCCAAACCCTTCGTAATACGAGTTGAAGTAGAAGAGATACTCGTCGGAATAGACTTTGTAGCCGGGTTGATACGTTTGCAGCAGAGTCTCGAAGAACCACGAAGTGTGACCGATGTGCCAGCGCGGTGGACTCATGAACTCCGCAGTCTGAATTACGTAGTCTTCCGTTTCCAGCGGCGCCACGATCTGCATCGTTCGCGCGCGCACGCTTTTGTAGAGCGCGATTATTGAAGGGGCCTTTGAAACAGCGGCCTGTTGGATTGAAGAAATCATTGCTCCCCGGTTATTTAACGACTATCGAACGTTCCCCTCGACCAACTACTCGACCGATTACGCCGGCGCTTGGGTAGCTTTCCCGCAGTCGCGTCAGCAAATCATCCGCGCCCGCCGCCGGGATCGCAATCAGCATTCCGCCTGCGGTTTGTGGATCGTAAAGCAACTTGATCAAATTCGCATCCACTGCGGAGTCGATTTCAAGGTCAGCGCCTACGTATTCGCGGTTGGTCTTGTCGCCACTGGTTAACATTCCAGCCGCGGCTAGCTCTAACGCCCCATCAAGCAAAGGCACCGCTAATGAATCAATCTCAATTGTGATGCCGCTCGCCTTCGCCATTTCCCAGGCGTGGCCAAGCAGGGAAAATCCGGTAACGTCCGTTGCACCCTTCACGTCAAATTCGCGCATCGCATCCGCCGCATACTTGCCGGGCGTCAACATCGTTGCCACCGAGGATGCGGCGACCTCGGTCGCTGCCTTTTCAAACTTGATTCCGGTCGAGATCACGCCCGTGCCGATTGGCTTAGTCAGAACAATCACGTCGCCGGGACGCGCGCCTGCGTTGGTTGCAATCTTGCCGGGATCGATTACTCCGGTCACTGAATAACCAAACATGATCTGCTCGCTGTCAACGCTGTGCCCACCAATTAGCGTCACGCCATACTTGTTCAAAGTTTCCTGGCCGCCACGCATGATCTCGCCGAGTATCGCCGGATCGACGCCTTTTTTCGGAAAGCAGGTAATGGCGAGAGCGGTCAGCGGCGTGCCGGCCATCGCCCACACGTCGTTGATTGAGTTAAGCGCCGCGATCTGACCGTAAACAAATGGATCATCAACGATCGGCGTGAAAAAATCGACTGTCAGCACTAGAGCGAGGTCGTCGCGCAGTCGGTACACTCCGGCGTCGTCGGCTTTGTCAAAACCAACCATGACGTTCTCGTCTTTGGGCTGTGGTGGTAGCCCGCTCAACACCTGAGCGAGTAAGCTTGGGTTTAGCTTAGCCGCTCAACCAGAGCACGAAACCATTTCGGTCAGACGCATCGGTTCTCCTCTCCCCCAAATTTGCAATCAATATGAAGCACTCAGACTCGCACCCGCGCTATGATATTGTCAATTTAGCCATCGCAGTATCTAGGAGTTACAAAATGAGACCAACAGTATCTTTTATTCAACTCCTCTTGTTTTCGGGCCTTTTTCTTTTCAGCACTGCATCGGTCTTCGCTCAGGACGCGGAGTTAATTCACCACTTTGATTATGAAAAGACTGCCTCGCTCGGGTTAAAAGAAATCGGCGTCGAGCGCCGTGGCAGTGTGCGCGTCCATGACATCACCTATGCCAGTCCGAAGGGTGGAGTTGTACCCGCTTATCTCGTAGTTCCGAAAGGTAAGGGACCCTTCGCCGCGATAGTTTGGGGACATTGGTACTGGGGAAACTCTCCGATGCGTAACCGGAAGGAGTTCCTCGATGAAGCAGTAGCGCTGGCTCGGGCTGGCGTTGTGTCGTTGTTGACCGACGGGCCGATTGCGCGCCCGGGTCACGTGCAAAACAAGGATGACCTGAACGATCAGGATCCCATTGAGCTGGTACAACAGGTCACCGATATGCGCCGAGGTGTGGACCTCTTGCTGGCGCGTAAGGACGTTGATTCGAAGCGTCTGGCATATGTCGGCCACAGTTACAACGCGGTCGTTGGAGCCATCCTGAGCGGCGTGGAGCGGCGTTTCAAAGCCTTTGTGCTCATGGCCGCAACCATGTCGGATGAAGTAAGTATGAAGACACCCGAATACCAACAGTATCGGCAGGAAGCAGGTCCCGAAAAATGGGATGCGTATATGACGAAATATTCATGGACGGATCAGGGCAAGTATGTTTCTCACGCAGCGCCGGCGGTTGTGTTTCTTCAGTATGGCGCTCAAGAGAAATTTCTAACGCCAGAGCGAGCGCGACTGTATGCAGCCGTCGTGAGCGAGCCGAAAAGGTTCAAACTGTACGATGCTCCACATGCGCTGAACTCCGAGGCGCGCCGCGACCGCATCGCCTTCCTTACTGAACAACTCAAATTCAAGCCGTTGTCCGCGACGGTAGTGGCAAGCATTCCGGATCTTTTTCAACCGGCTTCGCAGAACTAACAGGTCCGGCTCGTAATGTCAGGAAAGCCAACAATCAGAATTGGTCCCGCCGGTTGGTCTTACAAAGACTGGGAAGGCGTGGTGTATCCGCAAAAGCCCGGAGCGAAGTTTGACCCGCTCAAATATCTGGCGAAGTTCTTCAACACAATTGAAATAAACAGCAGTTTCTACCGGCCGTTCACCGCTTCCACGGCGCAATTCTGGTTGCGTCGCGTTGCCGAGGCTCGCGATTTCATGTTTACGGCGAAACTTCATCGCGTTTTCACTCACGAAGGCGGCAAAGCGACTGCTGCAGACGAGAAGCAAGTGCGTGAAGGAATGGACGCGCTGCAAAACGCCGGAAAACTGGGCGCAATGCTGCTGCAGTTTCCCTGGTCGTTTAAGAACACTGACGACGAGCGCGTTTATCTCACAAAACTAATCGAGCGATTTAGGGATTACCCGCTAGTGCTCGAGATCAGGCATTCGTCCTGGAACAGTCCACAGATCTACGAATGGCTGGAGGAGTTAGGAGTAGGCGTCTGCAATGTCGATCAGCCCTTATTCGCGAAATCAATCAAGCCGGCCGACTTGACTACTTCGCAAATCGGCTACGTTCGACTCCACGGGAGGAACTATCAGGACTGGTTTAGGGAAAAGGCGCCCCGCGATGACCGGTACAACTATCTCTATTCAGTAGAAGAATTAGAACCCTGGATAACACGGATCAAAGAGATTGCTGCGAAGACGAAGGAATCTTACGTCATCACGAACAATCACTTTCGCGGCCAGGCCGTGGTAAACGCGCTGGAGATTAAGGCGACGCTGAACGAGGGACGGGTAGTTGCACCGGCGCCGCTGTTTCAGAAGTATCCGGAGCTGCTTGAGTCAGCAACGCCCGAAGCCGGCGCTGTCGCTGAGGAACCCAGGCTTTTTGCGTAGCTTTCTCTTCGAGGACTCTTCGCCTGAACACGGCGAATGTGTAGCTGAAGTTCTCAGTTCGCAGCAGTCTGCGCGATCGTTTGTGCGAAGGCGATTGGCAAACCATCCGGGTCGATACAAACTGCCAACTTGATACCTTCGCCTTCTCGCCGGGTGGGTGGCATAACGAACCGGATCCCCTTTTCCTGCAACTCAAGATAGGTTTTTTCCACGTCCTCGACATTGAAGCCGATTGAGCAGCTGCCTGCCTGCTTGGTAGGGTCACCCGCTGGGGGCGTTGTCGGTGTCACGCCGCCGCCATGCAAGGCGAGCGTCGTCGCGCCCGTTTGAAATTCAGTCCAGTCTGGGGATTGAAACTTGAGTGGTATTCCTAATTTGTCCCGGTAGAATTCCACGGATCGCTGCATGTCCGAAATGACCACCATCGTATAGTCGATCTGCTTAAACATTTTTGTCTCCATTCAACTCAAACGAATCCTGTTACTTTTTCGCAGCTGCTTTCCTGGTCTTGCCATCGCCGGTGGCGACAATAATGTCAAACTCATCTTTGGTAAGCGACATCACGGAAAGTTGCGATTGCCTTATCAAAGGAAGTTGACTCAACCGCGTATCGTATCGAATCGCGGCCAGGGGAACGGGGTTTTTGAGTGCTTTCACAGGTTTTAAATCAACTGCCACCCACTGTGCGTCGTCAGCGGTCGGATCGGCGTAAGCACTCTTGACGACTTCCGCCAGACCAACGACTGCTTTTTCTTTACCTGAATGGTAAAACAAAACGCGGTCGCCTGTCTTCATCTCGCGCAAGTTGTTGCGTGCCTGATAATTTCTGACGCCCGTCCAATCCGTACGCCCGTCGCCGACAAAATCAGTCCAGGAGTAAGTCTCGGGTTCTTGTTTCACCATCCAGAAGCTGCTCTTGATAGTCTTTTTCATTTGCCTGGCCTTATCAATTCTTGCTGGGTGCGGGACTCTGACCTAATATGTGCGCTCGCGAGATTCATTTCGAACCGGTTTGGAGTAACGAACAATGCCAAAAGAAGGAAATCTGGCGCCCAACTTCGCGGCAACTGACGCGAACGGCGAGACCGTGCGGCTTAAAGATCTGCGCGGTCAAAAAGTAGTGCTCTATTTTTACCCTAAGGATGATACGCCTGGCTGTACTAAAGAGGCTTGCTCGTTTCGCGACGCGTATACCGATTTCAAGAAACGTGACATCAAAGTCCTCGGCGTTTCTACAGACAGTGAGGCTTCTCACAAGAAATTCGCCGCCAAGTATAAACTCCCTTTCACACTATTGTCCGACCCGGATCACTCAATCGCAGACGCTTATGGAGTTTATGGCGAGAAGAAGTTTATGGGCCGCACGTACATGGGAGTGAAGCGGATAACTTTTCTCATTGATGAAAAAGGCAAAGTGAAAAAAGTGTTTGAAAAGGTCAAACCTGAAGAGCACGCGCGCGACGTTATCGAAGCCTTCGAGCAATAACTCTGCAGAGTGCTTCGCAAGTCTCAGATCTAGATTTCAGATCTGGGATCGCGGCACTGCCCCGACGCCGAAGGCAGTCTGACGGTTAGGCTGCCACCCACCCGCCAAGTTTCTCCGGCTCTTCCCCCTCAGGATTCCTGCCGGGCATCAATCCCTGGATTGCGCTAAAAGAACTGGGAACGTCGCCCTTCCGTTGCGGAATGTTCATGGCTTCTTCCCGGATCGGCAAGGCAGAAGACTCGTTAATGAAATAGTGCCTGTTGTTGTCAACTATCTGGGTCTTGATCTCGCGTGTCCACAACAACAAATTGGCCAGTGCATCGCCGATTTCGTCTTTCCCAAGTCGCGTGGACTGGGCGATTTCCTTTTGCGTGCGTGCGCCTTTCCTAATGGCTTCGCGTACGCGTTCGATAGGCGAAAGCTTACTTAGGAGACGTGCGTAACTGGCTGCCGGCGCGGAGTCGGCCTTTGACTGTCCGGCGCAGGAGTCTTCCACAACAGGTGGGCTGACATATCGCTTACGCGTCGAACGATATTCCTTAAGAGCGCGCCGGCTGTCGGTCACTTTCTTGCGGATGCAGCTTTTACAATAGAGATTCTGGCCATCTTTGCGGGCGCGGCAAACTCCAAATTCAGACAAAGGCAGATCTTGTGAACAAATGGGGCAGTTCTTGGGAGTGACTGCGGCTTCTTCTTTCATTATCAACGCTCCGATCAAACTTCTAACTTTGGGATTCTTCGCTGGAAGAAACACGAGTCCCCGATCCGGGTTTAAGAGTTATAAACCAGGCCACAGATTGGCGTTGAGTTTGATTATTGGCGAAGGTTCCCTACTGCATTAGGGAAATCACCATGGATTGCCTGAGCTTCTTCCATTTGGGATGAAGAGGGCTCACAAACACCTGATTGGAATCGTCTAGCAGGCCAGCGGGGCCAGCAAAAATTTATAAGAGCGAGTAACCCGCAAACACGATCTAAATCAAGTCCGACATCAACGCTTCACTATCTGGCAATCATCGCTTCCAGCGAGGGAGTCGCATTATAGTGATCGGGAAATTTTTTGCAACCCCAAAATCGATCTTGGATGGTCCATCGTTTACATTGCGCAAATTTCTTTTTCGTTCGCGCAGTGAATTGATTTTTTCTCATCGCAAACAACTCTGTTGCGAGAGGATATCAGATCACATAAAGAAACTTCTCAATCGGCAGAAAGATCTCGTTCGCGCAACTTTCATTTTTTCCGTCTGCAAATTCTCTTTGAAAACTGCGCCTTTCCTAAAAACTACAAACCGTTCGCCATCTGTTTCGCCCAATACTTTCCACACGCGCTCGCATGGTCCTACCATCGGTAGTTCTCGACGCACGATCACGTCGCCCACAAAAATGAAAATGCGATGAAGCGGAAGAAAAAACTTTCGTTGTTGAATTGGACGACAGGAAAACGCCTGGTTGTTTCCTTGAGTAGCGCACGAGAAAGACAAGGGTGCGCAACGTGAATACAACTTGTCGCAGTGTTGAACAGTGAAAATTTCTTGAGGTGAGGTTCAGCGTAACTTGCGATTTTTCAACCGATAAACAAACTTGAGTCCCGACCAGACCTCGTTTATCGCGCAAACTTTTACGTCAACCAGGCCGGCGTTGAGGCCGATGTCGCGAATATTATTTTCGGAGAGATCTGTTTGTACACCGGAAGCTTTTTTTGGCCAGGCAATCCAAAGCATTCCATTCTGCGCGAGCTTGCCCGCTAGGCTGGAAAACTTAGCCTTCACAGTTTTCTGTGAATCAGCGAACAAAATGATCAAATCGAGCGGTTTAGTCAAACTGTCCACGCAGATTGTCACGGCGTTTGGCAAGGGCGCGAGTTCCTTTGGGAAACCATTCGGCGCATTCAAAACGCCGGCTCTAAAACCTTCCCTGAAGCCGAGTTTTTTTGCCAGTGGCGTCCCTGAGTATCCTGCCATGTTTTTTTAACTCTCCGAAAGAACCCGGCAACGTCGTCATGTTTCATTCAGGCAATATTTCAATTGCAGGTCCCGGTACCGGCTCACCAAAATGAATGCCGCGTCGTTCGCGACCCACCGCAGTGATGAGAATGGCGCCGGCGAAAACCGTAACCGCAGTTAGCGCCATGGCAATCGAATAACTCACGCGTTGCGCAAACTGCGCTTCGATATATGCAACTGACCCTGCTAACAACACTCCGCACTGATAAGCAAATCCGGGCAAGAAGCCACGCACTGAATCCGGGGACAGCTCAGTCAAATGCGCTGGAATGACGCCCCAGGCGCCCTGAACCATAAACTGCATGAGAAAGCCGCCGGCAACCAACAATGCGAGCGAAGGAGAAAAAGCCCACAGCGGAATTACCGCCAGCGCGCAAATGAGTGCTGCAATCATCGAGCGCCGTCGACCGAAACGGTCGGACAGGAGTCCGAAAGCAAGTCCACCCGCAATCGCGCCAATCATCGAAACGGCCGTTACAGCAGCCACTTTCTGCGGACTAAACCCCCACTGTCGCTTTAGCAGTGTCGGATACATGTCCTGCGTGCCATGTGAGACGAAGTTCATCATCATCATCAGGAGCACGAGATAGATGAATAATTTCCAATGCGAGGCTATTCCGCGACCAAGTTGGCTCCAGTTCTCGTGACGCGTTTTTTTCCAAACCTCTGATTCCTTAACGCGAAGCCGAACAAAGATTGCGAGCAGGGCGGGCAACCCGCCAATAAAGAACATCGGCCGCCACCCCCATCGTGGAAAGACAAAAAAGTAACAGCCCGCTGCCAGTAGGTAACCTGCCGCGTATCCTTCCTGGAGGAGTCCGGATAGTACGCCGCGAAGTTTCGGCGGAACCTTCTCCATTGCCAGGGACGCGCCTACGCCCCATTCGCCACCCATGCCAATTCCAAACAGCGCCCGCAGCACCAGGAAGGTGGCGTAGTTTGGAGCGAGACCGGAAAGCACTTCAACGATTGAAAAGAAGATAAGGTCGATGATCAGCGGCAGCCGGCGACCGTAACGATCGGCAAGCAATCCAAAAATGAACGCTCCGACCGGCCGAAAGGCAAGCGTGATCGTGATCGAAAGCGCAATATCCTTATCCGACCGGTGAAACTCCTCCGCGATAGCCGTAAGCGAGAAAACAACGAGGAAAAAATCGAAGGCGTCGAGCGTCCAACCGAGGAAGCCTGCCCACAAGGCGGCCCGATGCCCTTCGGGTTCAGGCGGCGGTTCGAATAATTGGGATACTGGTTGCGGCAATTCTTCCAAGTTTTTCTAATCCTCTAAAGCTTGCGAAGTTTGTAAGCTTTAGCCGCTCTCGGCGACCATTAGTTGGTAGCCGGTTCAAGGTGGGCGATACTATTACGTCAAATTATCAGTGAACTCAAGTTTTATTGCAGTTTGGCGTTGACAACAGGGCCGCAAACCTTTTGCCGAGCCGGCTTCGTAGATATCCGCGCAAGGTGTTAGCGGCGGGTCTTATGAGAAACGATATTAAGTCCAGCGAAATCACAGATCAAAATACTTATCTAAACCGCCGTCTCTTCATGCGCGGAGCGGCCCTGGTCACGACAACCGCTGCTACAGCCCTGCTCTATCGCAAGTTGAATCCGGCTCACTTAGAGAAACCGAAAGGCGACACGCTCGTAACTGTTACAAACTCCTCGACCGGCAACGGTGCTCGTGATGGTTTCACTACCAGTGAAAAGCTCACCGCTCTTGAAGACATCACCAATTACAATAATTTCTACGAGTTTTCGACCAGCAAAGATGGGGTTGCGGGTGCCGCTGCGGGTTTCATAACAAAGCCATGGAACGTTTCGGTTGGCGGTCTGGTCAACAAGCCCACGACATTTGGGTTGGAAGAGCTTCTGAAGTTTCCTCAGGAGGAACGCATCTATCGCCTGCGTTGCGTCGAACGCTGGTCGATGGTAATTCCCTGGGTGGGATTTCCGCTCGCTAAACTGCTGGAGAAAGTGGAGCCAACCTCACAGGCAAAATATGTCGCTTTCCAGACGCTTTACGATCCGAAGCGGATGCCTAATCAATCAACCGGCGTCCTCGATTGGCCTTACGTTGAGGGGCTTCGCCTTGACGAGGCGATGCATCCCCTCACTATCCTGGCAACTGGCCTTTACGGGGAGACTCTGCCGTCACAAGACGGTGCTCCGGTGAGGTTGGTGGTTCCCTGGAAGTATGGCTACAAGAGTATTAAGTCAATTGTGAAGATAACTCTGGTCGCGGACGAACCACCAACGACATGGAACATCCAAGCCCCGAACGAGTACGGGTTTTATTCCAACGTAAATCCGAACGTGTCGCACCCGCGCTGGAGCCAGGGACAAGAGCACCGGATTGGCGATTCGAGCTTCAGCTCGCGAGATACTTTGATTTTCAATGGCTACGGCGAACAAGTGGCGCATCTATACGCGGGAACGGACTTGCGGAAATATTACTAGAGCGAGAAGACAGGAATTCAGGTCAGAAGGTTGATTCAGGAGAAAATTCCTCTGCAAGCATTGACGATAGAAATCACAACAAGCTAGCGACAAGTCTACTTTAGCGACACGTCTGGCTCCTGAATTCTGACTACTGCATCATGAAAGACATTCGCTTCACAAAGTTTCTCCTGTTCACCAACGCTCTGGTGCCGTTAGTGCTATTGCTCTGGGACGTTTTCCGGAAGCGAGTTGGCGCTAATCCGGGCGAATTCATGACGCGCACGACGGGCATCATGACCCTGGTCTTTCTGATGCTTACGCTTGCGGTCACGCCGGCGCGAAAGATTACCGGCCTAAACTGGCTGGTCAAGTTTCGCCGCATGCTCGGTCTCTTCGCTTTTTTCTACGGATTTCTCCATCTCATGACTTACGTTTGGTTTGATCGTTATTTCAACCTCAGAAGCATTCCCAGGGACGTTGTTTCGCGGCCCTTTATTGCCTTTGGAATGACAGCTTTCTTGCTGATGCTGCCTCTGGCCATAACTTCGACCAACAAAATGGTGAAACGGCTCGGCGGAAAACGCTGGAGCAAGTTGCACAAACTCATTTACGCCGCAGGGATCGCCGGTGCGCTGCATTTTTGGCTGTTTGTGAAATCAGACACCCGACTGCCGCTGACCTTCGGCTTTATTCTCATACTCCTGCTGGCACATCGACTACTTGTGAAATTCTACCCGCCAGATAATCGAGCGCCGACAGCACCCTTGTTTCCGCGCGACTGATTTAAAAGGTTAGCTTGTGATTGCCTATCCTTGCGGGCAGCAATCGCCGCGCAAACCGGTAGTTTGCGTTACACTAATGATATGACCGATCCGTTAGCTCGTTTTTCAAACCGCACTGAAAATTACGTTAAATACCGGCCTGGTTATCCGTCCGAAATCCTTAAGATTCTTAAGTCTGATTGTGGACTTCAAGAAACATCAGTAGTCGCAGACGTTGGTTCCGGAACCGGCATACTCTGCGAGATGCTACTGAAAAACGGTAATACCGTGTTTGCCGTTGAACCAAATGCGGCGATGCGTCTGACTGCTGAAGATCTTCGGAAAAAATACGGGAAGTTCAACAGCATTGACGCTGCGGCTGAAGCTTCGACCCTGGCGACCGCGAGCGTCGACTTCGTCACAGCCGCGCAAGCGTTTCACTGGTTTGATCGCCAGAAAGCAAAGGCCGAATTCGCGCGAATTCTAAAACCCGGAGGTTGGGTGGTCCTGATCTGGAACGAGCGCCGGTTGGATTCAACGCCTTTCCTGCGCGCTTACGAAGAGCTTCTGCTTCGTTACGGAACGGATTACCAGCAGGTCCGCCACGAAAATGTTACCGACGAAATTGAAGAATTTTTCGCGCCCGAAACTTTTGAGTTGAAAACCCTCCAGAACGTTCAGCACTTCGATTTCAATTCGCTCAAGGGGCGACTCCTCTCGTCGTCTTATGCGCCTAATCAGGACCGTCCAAATTTCAACCCGATGCTCAGCGAGTTGGGCAAAATATTCAACGCCAACCAGCGAGCGGGAATCGTCAACTTCGAATACAAAACGAAAGTTTATTACGGGCGCCTCGCTGAAGTTGGGACGTAATAACCGCGGGCAAGTCAATACCCGTTTACAATCAGTTTGCATCAGTTGACGACTTTGATATCTTTAGCGCGCTTCCCAGCGCTAGCTCCCGGGAACCTGACCCGCGCATGGAAATGAATCTGACAAAAACGGCCCAACACTACGGCAGCATCATTGAGCTGGCGCTGCAAAAAGTCAGGTATTCTCTCCGCGGCCGCTTTTCCCACGCCAATGAGCAAAGTATTCTGGCTGACTATATCGAGCGTTTGTTGCCCCAGGATCGGCCCAGAACAGTGGTCGATATTGGGGCGGGTAATGGAGTGCGCTGGTCAAACAGTTACGCCCTCTTGCTGGCCGGCTGGAAAGGGTTGGGCATCGAGTCCGATCGCCAGAAATACGCTTTGCTAACGAAAGTCTACAGCAAGTTTCCAAACGCTCTGGCCTCCAATTCTAGAGCGAACCCCGGCAACATAAGCTCGTTACTACAAGACTTCAAGATTGAAAAAGACTTTGGCGTTCTCTGCCTGGATATTGACGGGAATGATTACTGGGTGCTCGATGCAATCCTGGCTAACTTCCGGCCGGGCCTGGTGGTTACCGAGATTAACGAAAATATTCCCCCGCCGATTAGGTTTGTAGTTAAGTTTGATCCCGACTTTCAGCTCCGGCACCATTTCTATGGTTACTCAATATCAGCGCTGGAAGATCTTTGCGACCAGCATGACTACGGCATACTGAAGTTGGAGTACAACAACGCCTTCCTGGCCCCGCAGGAACTAGCGGCAGCGCATTTTCGCGACTCGAATTCTGCCTATCGCGCCGGTTATCTTGATCGGCCGGAACGAAAAGTTCGATTCGCCTCAAATCTCGACATGGAAGCGCTGCATTCCCTGAGTTCGACGGATGGAATGGAGTTTTTGCGTAAGTTTTATGCGAGCGATGCCGAGAACTACTATCTGACAGCTGATAAGGAGTCGTTGGCGAGCCTTATTAACCAAACCGTTTGTCTTCCAATCCTAACGATATGAAAAAAACAAAATACCGCTTCGCTACGGGAGCGCAGCTTAATGACTGAAAACAGGCGGGGCGAACGGCAAAGTGGGGCTGACTGGCCGGAGATCATGAAGGCCATATTGAAGACATTGGCCTCGGGCCGGATGCTTTGTAAACACGGTCGGGCGGGTCGACATCGGTGAAGTGGGGGTGGAGATCAACTGCCTTCAGGAGAATGGTTGCAGTTGCGAGGTGAAGTTACCTTCCTATCAGCTCGGGATTGGTTTGGATTGCTGTTTAGTTTTTTGACCGAAGACGAAGAACAAACGCGGCAGGAGTTTCTTTCTCGGTAAAAGTCCGCCCTCTTCGTCTTTCAGAAACGCAGCGACAAACAACTCAACCCGCCATTCAGCTTCTGAAATTCCGTCATCTTCAGGGCAATCGTTTTGTAACCCAGATCCCGGAGATTCCGCTCGAAGTTTCAGGGCCAATGTCCTGCCTGTCAGGGACCAGGATAACCGCCGTGTCTTCCACAAAGGTTGAGTCCGGATAAATTTCGTCGGCCTTTAAACGCGTTAGCTCGAGCCCGCAGGTTTCAAGCGCCTCGCAGTACCCCGCGTGCTGCCGCAGCGCCCGCTCGTAATCTGGATGCCCAGATTCACAGTCGTCAGTCCCGCGATAAAACTAGCCCCGGTGGCCGTACGATCGCCCTGGTAAGCCTTTGTTCCGGCTCCTTGTCCAACATGGTCCAGTTTCTAGCGATCGGTTGAGGTAGCAGTGCGCAACTCTCTGAAGTGCGCCGGGTCCTTATTCGCCCGTGTTCTTGCGGGCTTTGACGTCCGTCATGACGATAGTGCCAATCAGGACGACGCCGGCGATAGCTGCCAGCAGGAAAAAGATCATTGCAAACCCCGGGTAGCCAAGTATCTTGAACGATGTCTCCACGCGCATCAGCATTGCGGCGCCTACAATGAGCGCAGCGAGCACGAGTCCCAGCGCAATGCGGTTCGCTACCTTCTGAAGTCCCTCCAGCACGACCTTCTCGTCGATAGCGTTAACATCAATCTTGAATTCGTTGTTGCCAATCGTGTCCAGAATCTTATTAATCCGGCCCGGCAGTTTTTCGGCAAATTCTTTGAGCTCGACCACGCCACCGATCAGGTTTGTCGGCGCCATGCTCTGCATCAGGTTGCGTTGCAGAATCTCCATCGCACGCTGACGAATAATCGCAGTCGGCTCAAACGCGGGATCGAGCGTAAACACGGAGCGATCGAGATTCAGCAAGGCCTTGGCAACCATCGCGAACTCCGACGGCATACGGAACCAGCAATCTGCGGAAATTTTCGTGATTTCGAGGGCCACGTTCCCGGCGTTCAGCCGGCTCAAGCTGGCGTCGCTATTTTCGGCGACAAGGTTCGCAATGCGCTTGGTAAATTCTGTCCGATCAAAACGAGCTTTCGGCTCGCCCATGCGAATGGTCACCTCGGCGGCCTCTTCGCCACGTCCTTCGCTTATAGCCAGCAGGAGCCGCAACACGTTATCGCGAAAACCGGGTAATAGGCGCGCTACCATTCCCAAATCGAGCAACGCAATTTGATCGTCGTCGGTAAGGAGCACATTACCGGGATGGGGATCGGCGTGGACAAAGCCATCCAGCAATATCTGTTTCAGATAGGCGCGAAACAGTTCACGAGCGAGAGTGGGGCCGTCTATTTCCATCAAACGCAGCGGGCTTAAGTCCGTGATCTTCTTTCCCGATATGTATTCCATCGTGAGGATCCGCGAGGTGCAAAAATCTTCGACAGGTTCGGGAATATCTATTAACTCAAACTCCCGCAGGTTTTCGGCGAAGGTGATGAGATTATTGGCCTCCAGTTTAAAATCCAGCTCTCGTAATAGGCTGGCCCGCAGGCCGTTAAGCATGTTCTCGAAATCGTAACGCTTACCAAGTTCAGTATGTGCATCCATGAACTGCGCTATTTGGCCCAGCGCTTCGAGGTCTTCAACTATGTGCTCGCGGATGTTGGGACGCTGTACCTTGACTACCACCGCACGGCCATCGCGCATGTGTGCCCGATGCACCTGAGCCAGCGAAGCGGCGGCTAGAGGCTCGGGATCAAAGTCGGCGAAGGCCTTGGAAATGCGCACGCCAATCTCGCCGGAGACGATGCGATCGACTTCCTCGTAAGGAAACGGCTCGGCCTGATCCTGCAAACGCGCCAGAGCCTCGAGGTAAGGAGCCGGCAAGAGATCGGCGCGCGTCGAAAGCAGTTGTCCCAACTTGATAAAGGTGGGACCAAGTCTCTCCAGATCATTGGCGAGCTCTTCCGCTTTTGGGGCAGACTCAGTCAGGGCTTGTTCGTTAAGATCGAGGTGGTCCTCGAGCCCGGCCTGCTTGACGAGGTCCGAACGGCCATACTTGACGAGCAGCATCGTTACGTCTTTGTATCGTTTCAGTCGTTCGGGCTTAAGCGAGACCATGGGATTCCCTTGTGCTGTCTGTGTGGGGACTGATTGTACTTGAGTTGGCGCTAGCTAATGGGTCTTACCAGTGTTTCCAGTGTCACAGAGCGATTTGTCGGCGGAAGGACGGAAGTCTTGCTAGACCATCACGTGTTAACGACACGCAGAGTCAGAACCAACGAGTTGACAGTTACTGCGCTGGAGTTTTTGGAGCAGAGCCTGCGCCGCCGAGTCCGCGATCGATCAGGGCGCGCAAGGCTTCGACACTCAGTTCTCGAAGGGCCACGCCATTAACGAAAACGGCGGGGGTGCTGTCTATCCCGTAGACTTCCCCGTCGTTCATGTCATGCTTTATTTCGGCGGCATATTTCCCGCCATCAAGCTCGGCATCGAAGCGCGCGCGGTTTAATCCGAGTTCGGTCGCATATTTTTTTAGTGAGGGCACGTCCAGGGTGTCCTGATGTTTGAAAAGTAAATCGGCATATTCAAAAAACTTTCCCTGGGCGTTCGCTGCATTTGCTGCTTCCGCAGCCTTGAGGGCGTTTGCGTGCATCGCGAGCGGAAAATCACGAACGACCAACCGCACTTTGTTGCCATATGACTTCAGAACTTCTTCCAATACGGGCTGCATGGCCTTGCAGGAAGGGCATTGGAAGTCTGTAAACTCGACAATTGTTACTGGCGCGTTTGCATCACCACGAACCGGGTCGTCGTCAACGCTTATCGATTGCACTGGCAGCACGGGTTCCGAAATCAGTAATCGAATATTAGCGCCGCTGCGAAGCCGCGCGGAAAGTTCCTGCTCCAGCCGCTGTCGATCCTGCTCCTGAAGGAAGGAGGAAATTTGTGCGCTGGCGGCCGCGAGTTCAACCGGAATCTTGCTCTTGTTCTCGGAATAAAATTTGGCGACCTCGGCCTCGGTAGGCGGGCGGAGTTTTTCGGTGATTTCCTTGCGCACCATCTCTTCCGGTGGTACGTTGCGGCGGGTTGCTTCGGCCAGCAACAACAAATCGTTGATCGTGAGATCCAGCGCCTGTTGGGTCAGTTGATAAGTATTAAGCCGCAGCTTGTAAATGATTGGTTTCAGCCGCTCATCTATCGATCCGGCAGGAATCGGCCGTCCGCCGACCGTGGCAATAACCGCCGTGGCCGAAAGGGCGCCAGGGTTTGGGTCAACGTTTGCAACCGGATTGGAAACTCGCAGGCGCTTCAGGAAAGTATTGGTAAGTTTTGCTTCCTGCTCGCCCTTCAAAAACGCCACCACCTGTTGGCGCACCACAGCCGGATCAGTCTGGTCGAGCTGATCGCGGTTGTCTTCAATGGACCTGTTGATCTCAGCCGCGGCCGGTTCGGTGATCTTTCCTGCGACTTCCAGGTTGTACAACTGTTGCGGAGTCATTCTCCGTTTGGCGGCTTCACTTTCGAGCAGCGCGGTGTTGATCTGAAGTTCCAAAACTTGCCGGCGCGCCTCGGCGATTCGTGGTTCAAGCGCGTCTACTTCCTGACGGACCTTGGGATCGATGTCAGCCGTGGTGATGCTTTGACCGTTGACGATTGCCAGGGGAACTGGAGCACTCGGTGATGCCGCGACAGGGGCTGAAGCCGGCACGGGTTGCGTTGTTTCAAGCCCGGCAGGGTTGGCAACAGCAGGACGTACGGCGCCTCTACGCCGACGGGATCCCTGAGCCCCAGCGTCAACTGCAAGCAGAAGTAAGAGCACAACGATAAGAAGAGTTTTTAATGGCTTCATCGATAAACTGTCCAGGAGAAATTCAGCCGAATACTTGCAGCGACGATTAGAGCGCAAACGAACCAAACACGTTGCCCTAGCCGTCTGTTCTGGCAGGCATGAAACGAAGTGGATAGAGCCAAAAGTGGGCCGAATTAGGCCCTTTAATGATAGCGAATAATGCTTCGCCGGCGTGGTTTCGCGGGTTTCCGCGACGACAACAAACTCTTTTGGCGACCGTTGAGAATGAAGGCCAGACCCTGATGCGTTACGCCTAACAAGCGAGCCGCGCGCGTAACGCTGCCATCAGACGCCTCGAGCGCGTGTCTGATCACTTCACCTTCGTAAGCCAGAACCTGTTCTTCGAGCGAGATATCGTGGGATATTCGCGGTGGTATCGATATCTGCGAAGGACCTGTCGCCGAAGTGACCGCCGCTTTGGTTAGAAGCGTCCGGGCACATTCTCCCAAACGGGATCGAAGGGCAGACTGTTGTGTTTGCCGCAACGCTGATTCTGCACTCTGGTAGTGGTTCATTACCTCATCCGCCGAGAGCACAGACGATAGTTCTTCAATAATCGTGATTGCAGCAATTCCGCCAGTCTCAGGATCACCAACCTGCGTGGCCACAGCCACAGCTTCGTTTAGCATCGCGACAGCATCATGGTGCCGGCCGAGTCTGGCGAGGATAGTTCCGTTGGTAGTTAGAGCCGTCGCCAGGTGACTCTGCTCATCACCCTCTCTAAACCTTCTTACAGCAGAGCCGGCAGCCTTTGCGGCTTGCTCGAGCTGTCCCTGACGAAGAAATACCCTAGCGCGGGTGTCCTCGAATTGTGCCTGTCGCCCTTTGTCCGACTTCGCCGCAACGGCAAGCGCGCGGTCGAGATGCGCGTGCGCCTCTTCAAATCTTCCCAGGCGGGCGAACACAAAGCCAAGATTGTTTTCAACGCCGGCCAGGAGGCGCTCATGACCCGCCTGCTCAAATTCGATCGCAGCGGCCGTATATTGCATTAGCGCGCGATCAATGTAGTCTTCACGAATCTCCTCCAGCCCGATGTTTTTTAGTACCGTCGCAAACTCGTTGTGAAATTTCCCTCGTAGTATCTGATTGCCACTGCTGGCGAACAGCGACTCAGAATGCGCCAAAATCTGGAGCGCTTCGTTTAAGCGCGAAGATACTTGTTCGACAATGGCCTTGTTCAGGAGCGCGCGAAGCCGCTGTTCACTTTCAATGTTGCCAAGACGATGCAGAGCATCGTCAAAGCTTATCCTTGCCTCGTCAAGGGCACCTTCACGCCAGTAACAAGTGCCAAGGTCAACGCGCGCCTCGGCGACCTTTTCCGGGAGTTCCAGCTCTTCGAAAATCGCTGAGCTCTCGGAAATGAGATCTTTAGCGATTTCCTGCGCCCCAGGGATTTGGCCCGCACTTCCGATCCAGCCTGAAAGAGTCCCGGCGCGCAAAAGCAGTTCAGCCCTACCAGGTTGGTTAAGGCCGTCAAGCTTCGGACGCTCGCCTATACGCTGCCAGAACTCGCCCAGAACTTGCCGGGCTTCCTCGAAGTTTCCTGCCTCTTCAAGCTGTTTGGCTTGCGCGCAAAGGACAAGCACTCGATCGGCAAGGGTCCCACGGAGCGTAACGGATTGAAGTGCTCCCATTTGCTTTATTTTCATGTGAGGCCATCCCTTCTATATTGGTGCAAGAAACCTTGCAAGAGAATTACCGTGAGGCTATGATTTGCCTCGTTAGGTTCCGGCTTTTGTTCCCGTCTTCGTACAACTGTATCTACCGCCCAGAACATTTGGAGATAAAATGAAAATTTCTAAAGCACTTTGCGCCGCTACGCTCTTCGCGCTCCTGTTTACTGTCCCTGCATACGCAGAAGACCCGAAGCCTGGCGATCAGCACACTCCTGGTAGCAGCACTCCCTGTCCCGACACCAGTTTAACAGGCGGAGTATCGGCCGATGAGGGAGACGTCGGCTTACTGACGCTCGCGGACCTTCTGTGGGCTCTGGCTTCGATATACTAAGAAACGTCTAACAACTCTGGATTCCGAATCCGCGATACCAGTCACGCCAACTGCCTCAGTAAGTTTGGGGCTTGCCTGATTCTATTTCCGTGCGAGCAAAGGACGTTGACACGCCGCATGCTACCTTCATTTTACCCGAGAAGGCAAGAGCCAATTGTGCAAATCGTTGTATCAAGTTCCGGCCGGAGATCTGAGAATCCCGGAGATTCGCACGGTGAGAAACAGTCAACTTGTGTTTGCTGCCACCAGTCTTTGGACGGTCTCCAGCGTATCGATCTCGTTTGGTTTCTTGTCTGGCCGCAATCTTAGGATCCGGGGAAAGCGGAGGGCGTATCCACTTTTGTGTCTTTTCGATTCCTGAACGCGGTCAAAGGTGACTTCAATGACCATCTCCGGCTTTACCAGACGGACCCTTCCGTGAGCGAATTCCTTAAGCGTGTTTTGCCTAAACCACTCTGTCATCTCCGTCAATTCGGCGTCGGTCAAACCTGAATAAGCCTTGCCGATGTTCAGTAGTTCGTCGTCTTCTTCGGAGCGACGCACGGCGAAGGTGTAGTCCGACAGTAATTTTCTGCGCTTGCCGTGTCCTACTTCGACCGCCGTGACTACCACGTCCAGGGTAGCAATCGCCCTTTTTAGCTTCAGCCATTCGCGACCGCGCCTGCCCGGCTTGTAGAAAGACGCCGGGTTCTTGATCATTAGGCCTTCGTTCCCGCGAACCCGCGCCGCGGCGAACTCCGCATCGAGGCTGGCAGGGGCGTCGAACCGTTTCGCGAGAGATACTCGAACAGTTCCCCCCGTCGGAATCATTCGCTCCAGAAGCTTGCGGCGCACCTCGAGCGTTTCCTCAGTTAACACGCGTCCGGAAGCGTAGAGAAGATCATAGGCAACCAAAATTACGGGAACTTCGCTCAACAGTTCTGCGCCAATTGTTTTGCGGCCGAGGCGCTTTTGTAGTTCGCTAAATGGCAGGATCCGGTCGCCACTGGCAGGAACTATTTCGCCATCAATGATGGAGTCGAGACTGAGAGCGTTAAGAGGCGACACAAGTTCAGGAAAGCGATGAGTGATCTCGTCCATGGTGCGCGAGTAGATCGCTACGCGCCCGTCTTTTATGTGTGCCTGGGCGCGAATACCGTCGAATTTATCTTCCACGAAAAACTCCGCCGGCATCGTACGCGCAATGTCAGCGAGATCTGCAGCGGGTGTGGCCAGCATGAATTTGATTGGATGAAACAGACGCATGTTGACGTCGCGGAGGTCATTAGCTCGTGCCCGAACCGCGGTTTCGCCAAGATCGCCAAGCAACATATTCACTCGTGCCACGCTTGCAAGGGGCTGCTCGAAAGCCCGGGCGATCGCATCTTCGACAAGTCCTTCCCTGAGCCCGATCCGCAGATCGCCAGCCAAAAGCTTAATGAGGTATTTGGCTTCGAACGGGGTTGCCCTACTCAAAACCACTACCAGAAGTCTGGTCTTATTCTTGATCCCTCGAGTTTCACTAAGCTTCGTAATAATTGATTCCGCTTCGGCAAGGCTGATCGTTGGACCATGGAACCGCTGCGCTGTCTTAACAACCTCGTATGCAGTTTCACCGGCATCGCCGAGGCGAACATAAATGGGCGCCAGGTCCTGCTGACTAAAGCCGGTCGCTTCGCTCAACGCCGTGCTGATAATGCTGCCGCCGACGTTGGTTGTGCGCGCATCGTTTTGAGCAAATTGCTGGCCGGCGAAATAGCGGGCGGCACGCGCGAGATCCACATCAACAAGTTGCTGGAGATAGTTTCCAACCAGTGCAGCCTTTTCGAGTTTTTTTGTGGTCGCAGCAACTTGCTCGGCCACTTCAGCAAATCGTTCGAGAAGAGTTGGCGTAGCATCCATTGGTGATAGAGTCGGATCAGCCGCTAGCGAAGTCATGTAATCTTTCCTGAGTAACCGCTCGGATTGTTCACGACATTCAAGATTCAGCCGTTGCCTGAGAGGTTGCTGGAACACCCAAGGAGGTGTCAAGCGATCAGGCTTTTTTGACTTCCGAGGAACGAAAGATGAGTTTGAGTGCTTGCTACTTCTGCTTTATCAAACCACGGGTTACAATCTTGAATTCTGAACGGGCTTTTCTAGAACGCGCTGAAAGGTAGTTTGCGAAAGTGTTTTTACTGATTCTTGAGTCGCTTGGCAGTACCGAGCTGGTTTTCATTCTGATTATGGCTTTGGTTTTCTTCGGCCCTCGTAAGTTGCCGCAAATCAGCCGCTCGCTCGGAAAGAATCTGGCAGAGTTTCGGCGGGCCTCGGACGAGTTTAAACGCACTTGGGATAGAGAAGTAACTCTTGAAGAGGGCCTTGGTGGTTCTCCCATCCTTGATCAGAGTTCAATCCTTGACCCGGAAACAGCCAATCACTCGGTGTCGGCGCCGACCATCGTAGCAGTGCCAGCAGATCAGGGAATTGCTCGCCAGGCGAACGGTGCGGAGCCGGTTCATGCTTTCGCCAACACAGATCTTGTCTCCGAGCGTCCTGATTTTGACAGCGTAACTGACCAACCTAAACACTCACCCAAGAACGATTGGTTATGAAATCCATCAAGCGAAGATAATTATTGATGTCAACGATTCAAAGAGCACTCGGAACCGGTAAGGCGAGGGAAGAAGAACTCGGGGGCCAGATGTCATTCCTCGAACATCTGGACGAACTCCGCCGCCGTCTCATGCGTTCAATTGTGTTTGTATTTCTCGCGGCCACGCTTTGTTGGTTTGTATCTGATCGCATTTACGCCTTCCTGGCGGCGCCCGTCGAGCGCGCGCTTGCTGAGGCTCAAAGACGGCAAGTGCCCATCAACGGCCTGACCGGTAACGAGAAGATCCTGCCACTGACTGCGGTGAAGGAAAATGATCTTGGACGTTACATTTTCTCGGAAGAAACAAAGATTGGAACCAGCGTGATCCCGGCCGGCGCTTCGGTAATGGCGCGAGTAGCCAAGGACTCACAAGGGCAGTTCACGCTGTTTACTGACGAAGCCTTGTACGCGGGCAACACGATCATACCGAAGGGCGTACGTCTGCCCGTTGACCTCAAAGCGTTGCCGGAAGACTTTGCCGGCATCAGCGACAAGCTGATCGTCAACAGTCTGATTGATCCTTTTTCGCTTTACATGAAGGTCTCGCTTTATGCCGCGTTCTGTTTGTCGCTACCGTTCCTGCTTTGGCAAATTTGGGCGTTTGTTTCGCCAGGTCTGTATCCGCACGAACGTGGTTACGTAACACCCTTTATTGCTTTATCGTCGATTTCGTTTGTGCTCGGAGCGGCGTTCGCTTACAAGATCCTTTTCCCGCCGGCCGCACGATACCTGCTTGGCTTAGGGCAGGATTTCAGGCTGCTGCTAAAAGCTGACGACTACTTCGATTTCATCATCATCGTGATGTTGGGAATGGGGATAGTTTTTCAGATGCCGGCAATTACTTACGTCCTGGCACGTATCGGACTGGTGACGGCGAAGTTTCTGATTAAGATTTGGAAGACGTCGTTGATCGTGATTCTCGTTGCCGCAGCTGTTCTTTCGCCGACAAACGATATTCCCAACATGCTCTTGTTTGCGGCGCCAATGATTGCGCTCTACATCGTCTCAATATTCATTGCCTGGATTTTTAGTCGCCCGCGACGGGTAGCCTGAACTTGGGGAAAAGGCAACTTAAGCCCGTATTTGTGGCATCTTGACTGTGTTCTCGGGGAAACCTAAAATCCGTTAGTTTCCGCAACGAGTTTGTTCATTGTCGTCTTGTTTTAGTTCCCAATAACCTTTCGCATCAGCGTAATTACGGAGTTTTATAGTTATGACTTACCAGAAAGCCTCTCTTCGCCTGGCCGTTTTCCTGCTGGTTCTGGCCGGGACCAGCTTCTTTGGGTTCGCGCAGGACAAAACGAAGAGCCAGGATCCGATGGATAAGCCCCGCAATGTGAAGCCGGAGCTCAAGAAGGCATACAAGGACTGGCTGGAGAAGGACGTCACTTACGTCATAACGGACGAAGAGCGAAGGGCTTTCAAGAAGCTGGCAACTGACGACGAACGAGAGAGATTCATTGAAGAATTCTGGCGCCGGCGCGATCCCGATCCTGACACTGATGAAAACGAGTACAAAGAGGAGTACTACGAGCGCATCGCCTACGCGAACGAGCACTTCGCTTCCGGCATTCCGGGCTGGAAATCCGATCGCGGCCGGATCTGGATCATGTATGGGAAACCTGACGAGCTTGAGACTCACCCTTCTGGCGGTAACTACGATCGTCCTTCCTACGAAGGCGGCGGTAGCACTACGACGTATCCATTTGAAATCTGGTTTTATCGCTACCTTGCCGGCGTAGGCTCCGGCGTCGAGATTGAATTTGTCGATCCAACAGGTAGCGGCGAGTATCGCATTGCGCGCAGTCCGAACGAGAAAGACGCGCTGCTGAACATCCCCGGAGCAGGCTTAACGCTCTCAGAACAATTGGGTCTGTCTAGCAAAGGCGATCGCATTAGCGGGCAAGGCGGCGTCGGCACTGCAAATTATCAGCGTGAACAAGACAGTCCCTTCTCGCGTCTACAGTTGCTGGCGGACCTGAACCGCGCGCCACAAGTGAAGTTTAACGACTTGGCCTCACTAACGAGTTCTCCGGCGATCGAGGACAATCCGCTGAACTTCGACGTTCGCGTAGATTTTTTTCGCCAGTCGGACGAACGCGTAATTACCGCGATCACGATCCAGGTTGAGAACAAGGATTTGGTATTTCAGGATAGCGGTGGATTGCAGCAGGCGCGCATCAACATCTTCGGGAGGATTACCTCCGTGGCCGGACGTCGCGCCGGCGTATTTGAAGATCCGGTGATCACAACCGCAACGACCGAAGAACTAAATGATGCCAAGGATCGCAAGTCGGCCTATCAGAAAGCTGTGGCGTTGGCTCCCGGCATTTACAAAGTTGACGTGATTGTTCGCGACGTAGCGTCGGGGGCCACCGGCGTGCGCCACATTGCGCTCCCGGTTCCGAAATACGATCCACAGAAACTTTCGACCTCCACGCTCGTGCTGGCCGCGAAGCTGGAGAGCCTGGTTGATAGACCTGCCGTCGGACAGTTCGTCATCGGCCAAACAAAAGTGATTCCCAACGTCTCGGGAAACTATCATCGAGGCGAACCGGTCGGCGTTTACATGCAGGTTTACAACGCCGGAATTGATCAAACAACACTGCGACCTTCAGTCGACGTCGAGTATGCGCTCCTGAAAGGTGGCAAGGAAGTCGGTAAGCAAGCGGAAGACTGGCGCGGTCTGAGCGACTCAGGTCAACGCCTGACGTTGGCGCGGTTGATCGACACGCGACAGTTGGCGGCAGGTGATTATGAGTTAACGATTCGTATTCGTGATCGCGTTTCCGGTCAATCGCTGGCTCCGTCAGCGAAGTTCACGGTACTGCCGCAGTAGCGCAGAAGCTAGCGAACAGTAAGACAGAGAATCGTAAATCGTGAATGGATGCGACCCGATTGGTCTACCGCATCCATTTTGCGATTTACGATTCATTATTTACGGCACTCTCGGATGCTAGAATGACTGGAATGAACAAGCGGACTGATCTGATTGGGTTGAGCCAGGACGAACTCGTCCGCTTTATTGAGCAGATTGGCGAGCCTCCCTATCGTGGCAGGCAAATCTTTGCGGCACTGCAGCACCGCCGACTGCGAAGTTTCGACGAGATGAGCGATCTGCCGAAGGGGCTGCGCGAACGTCTGCAGGAAACTGCAACTGCTGCAACGCTCACCGTTGAATCGCGCTATCTCTCCGAAGACGGCACGCGCCGCTTCCTGATGAAGACTCATGACAATCTTCCGGTCGAGACAGTTTTTATTCCGGAAGAACATCGCGACACCATCTGTTTCTCGTCGCAATCCGGTTGTCCCTTGCAGTGCACGTTTTGTTTGACCGCCCAATTGGGTTTGTTGCGCTCGCTGACGGCGGGAGAAATTGTCGAGCAGGTAATCATCGCGCTTAACGATGCTTACGGTGTGGGCGTAAAACCTCCGCGCGGCACCAATCTCGTTGGCATGGGCGCTGGTGAACCGTTCCTGAATTTCGACGCGTTGCTGCAGGCAACGCGCATCATGGCCCACCCGCAAGGTCTGTTCATCGTGCCGCACCGGGTGACGGTTTCAACTGCCGGCGTGGTGCCGCGCATACGCGACCTCGCCGCGATTCCTGAGCGGCCAAATCTGGCGATATCGCTGGCGGCGGCCAGCGACGAGTTGCGCGATGAGCTGATGCCTATCAATAAGAAGTGGCCGTTGGAGGAGTTGCTGGGGGCGTGCAAGGAGTTCGAGCAGACGCTCAAAGCAGGCGAACGGTTTACGTTTGAATACGTCATGCTCGACGGCGTTAACGATTCAGACGAGCAGGCGCGACAACTAGCGAACCTGCTCAATCGACACGATCTTCACGCGAAGGTGAACTTGATTCCCCATAACCCGGCGGATCCGCTGCCATATCAGCCATCGCCGGCGACCCGCGTGGAAATGTTCAAGGGGATTCTGGAGTCGAAAGGCATCAACGCTTTCGTTCGCAGGCCGCGCGGCCGGGATATCTTTGCAGCCTGTGGTCAACTTGCTGCGGTCGCGAAGTCTCCAGGTTTGCGCGCCAGCTCGCAATCCAGTTGAAGCAACTCTCATTACCCTGAAAGTATCTGAAAACAATATGCGATTCATTACCAACCTGGCGCTAACAACTGCGCTTCTCCTTTTGCCGGCGAATTTCTTCGGAGCAGCGGCGCCGCAGTCCGCGCCGAATATTCCGGTCAATGGTTCGCTTACCGCAAACAAGATCGCACGCGGACGGACTGTGCAGGGGACAATCGTCATGGACATTCCTTCCGGCTTCCATGCGAACTCCAATCGTCCGTCAGACAAGTTTCTGATTGCCACGCAACTGCAGGTTGAGGCGCCAAAAGGAATTCGCGTTGGACCGGTTGTCTATCCGCGATCGTTACTACGCTCGCTGAAGTTTTCCAAAAACAAGGTGTCCGTTTTTGAAGGACGCACGACAATACGCTTCAGCGTGACAGTGCCCAGGAATTTTTCCGGAAACTCGGCTGAGCTAAAGGCACGTTTGCGATTTCAGAGCTGCAACGACGATACCTGCTTCCCGCCGCAGACACGCGAGGTGAAGTTGTGGCTGGGCGTCGAATAGCAAACCGGGGATAAGGAAACAAGCAATTGATTCTTTATCGTTGCCCCTTGACCCCTTCACCGTTTCTTCCAATCACAGACATCAACCGTCCCACTTTTCCCTGAATGCTCTTCTCACGCCGGTAAGAGAAAAACAGATCGGTACGACACATCGTGCAAAGCGGCGCGAGATTGATGTTCTCTGGACTAACCCCGGCAGCAACTAACTGTTCTCGATTCGACCTCAACAGGTCGATGCAGGCGTGATGTTCGCGAGTCTCCGTAAAGAGTTGTTGATCGGGAAACTTGTTTCTGAACGGATCGATTACGTCCGCGCCAACTTCATAACAACAAGATCCGGCGGCAGGTCCGATAGCAACAAGCACATCGCGCGGGTTGGTATCGTATGCTGCCGTCATTCTTTGCAGCGCCTTAGTTGCGATTTCAGCAAGTGTGCCGCGCCACCCGGCATGAACAGCGGCGAACGCGCCCGTCATCGGATCGCCGATCAGGATCGGAACGCAGTCAGCCGTCTTAACCCCGGCCATAACCCCCGGCGCGTTGCTAACAATCGCATCACAGTAGATCGTATCGCCACGGGCATCTTCCGCAGGCTTCGCCTCGGCAGGATTATTCACCAGGCGCACGTCAGAGCCGTGAACTTGCCAACAACCTGCCAGCGCCCACGAGCCAGACTCGTTCGGGAAAAGCTTGAGAAAGCGACGCCGATTCTCCAGAATGTTTTCCGCTGTATCTTCATTGAAGCCGGCAAGATTGAGTGAGTTCTCCGCCATCGGACTCGTGCCGCCCAGGCGGGTTGAAAAACCATTGGCGAACCCGGCCGTTTCCAGTGCCGCGCAGACCAACGCTTGCACGCCGTCAAGCTCGCGCCAGTAGAACCCTGCTTGGGTTAGTTCGTCGTCGCTTATGATCGTTGGCATTGGCATAGACATTATCGAAGTTGCGCGGATTCGCGAAGTGCTCGAGCGTACACCGCGCTTCCGTGAACGCGTTTTCACTATCGCCGAGCGCGCCTATTGCGACAGCCGTGGCGCGGTGGCGGCGCAACATTATGCGGCGCGCTTCGCGGCAAAAGAAGCGGCGCTAAAAGCATTGCAAACTGGTTGGCGAGGTGGAATTGGTTGGCAGGACGTGGAGATAGCTTCGCGCGAATCAGGCGCACCCTATCTGGTTCTTCACGGCACAGTGCTGGAACTTTTCAACTCATCAGGCGCGACCGCCGTCTATGTGTCGCTGGCACACACGACTGAACACGCGATCGCGCAAGTGGTGTTAGAGCGGTCGTGAGATCGATGCGGGCTACCGCATGTCGTTAACCAATGTCCTTCGTCCACGCGAGTCAATCTCCACGCGAGTCGACGTCAACGAAGAGGGATTGTTGGGTTGATAGGTGCGAAGAGGTGATTTGGAGTGTTGTGTCAGGACCGGCTCATTTGTGCGTTCGCTTTCAGCGACTTGATCCGATCCGATCCTGCTTAAATCGGGAATATTGCCGTGCAACAAGCATTCGACATTAGGGGCTAGTCTCGCCGTCACCGCAATCAGCTCGCGATGCGGACACGAGAGAGTTGAAAGTGCACCACTATCAGCATCGATTTCCACGAATTCTATTCCTTCCGGACAATCAAAGTTTCTACCCCCGAGTTCGGGTTTCACATCAACGGCAGCTTTCATGAAATCTGTCCACGCGGGCAGCGCCGCTTCCGCGCCCGTCAGTCCCAATTGTTTGTTGTCGTCGTAACCGATCCAGACTGCGCACATGAGGTTTGGCGTGTAGCCGACGAACCAGCCGTCGCGCGACGTGCCGGTCTTGCCTGCTGTCGCTGTTCCCCTGACGGCATCACGTGCAGCGCGGGCCGTGCCATGATCGATAACGGCGGAAAGCATGTTTGTGATCATGTAGGAAGTAGTGGGACTGATCACTTGCGCATCAGGATCGTCGTCGTTGGCAACGTGCTTTGCCGGCGGTTCACCCACGCTCAAGACCACCTTCGGCTTAACGCGTCGTCCGCCATTTACGAACGCGGCATATGCGGCAGCCAACTCGAGCGGCGTAACTTCTTTGGTTCCCAGCGCGAGCGATGGATATCGTTCCGGTCTGGGCAGGCCAAACTTCTCCGCGAGGTTCGCGATGCGCGCCAGACCAGTTTGCAAGGCAATATCAACGGTAATCACGTTGAGCGATTTCACTAACCCGGTGCGCATGGTTACGTCCTGCATCGAGTAAACACCGCCAAAATTTGCTGGGCGATAGGTCTTGTTGCGATCGTAAACGAACTCGTGCGGCGCGTCGGCGAAGGTTCGCACCGGAGACATGCCATCTTCGAGGGCGGCGGCATAGACGAATGGTTTGAAAGTTGAACCGGGCTGGCGTCGCGCATCGGTCGCGCGGTTGAGTTGCGACTCGGCATAGTCTCGGCCGCCGACCATAGCTAACACGTTGCCGGTCTTTGGATCGATGGCGACCAGCGCGGCTTGTGGCCTACGGGTTCGATCTTTGTTGACTGCATCGAGGCGGTCCAATTGGCGACGTAGCGCGGTCTCAGCAAGTTGCTGCAGGTCGAGATCAATTGTCGTGTAGATTCTCTGACTGGCTGGAGAAGCATCGAGCTGCGAATCCCCCTGTGAACTGACGGCTCGGTCCACGTAGTCGACAAAGTAAGGCGCCATTGAATTGTCAGAGTGGGAGGAGGGCGCCACGGTAACCGGTTCACTTGAAAGCGCTGCAGCCTGATCGCTCGCAATCCAGCGGTCACGCGCCATCGCCTCCAGTACAATATTTCGGCGAGCCTGCGCGGCCTCCGGGTGTTGCGTGGGCGAGAACCGCATTGGCCCCTGGATCATTCCGGCAATCGTTGCTGCCTCCGCGAGCGAGACATCTTTCAATTCTTTGCCGAAGTAAATTCGAGCCGCCTCTTCCACGCCGCGGACAGCAACCGCGTCCCGTTGCCCGAGATAGACTTCATTGCAGTAAAGCGCAAAAATATCTTCTTTCGCTAACCGCTGTTCGAGGGCGTAAGCGAGCATTGCTTCCGCATACTTACGTCGCAGTGTGCGCTCAGGCGATAGATAAGTGTTCTTAACAAGCTGCTGAGTGATAGTTGAACCGCCCTGGCCAACACGATCGTCACCAGCGTTGCGCACCAGCGCGCGAGCGATACCAACGAGATCGAGCCCAGAGTGTTGAAAGAAGCGATGATCCTCAGTTGAAAGAATCGCCTCTAGCATCATTGGTGGTATTTCTGAGAAGCGAACGGCATCACGTTTTCCGGCTTTCGAGAGCGGGTCGTTCGAAAGCACTTCAGGCTCGAGGGTGAACGAGTCGATTGGCAGGTCGTCGGCGGTCAACTCGGAAATCTTCGTGTCACCGTCGAAATTTATTTTGACTACGGCTGGGCGTGCTTGATTCGCATTAGGTCGAATCTCAATCGCCGAATCCGTTTCGCGGAAGCTGCCGCTCCAAATATTACTTCGGTCCGACTTCACATAACCGGCGCGCCTCAGCGCCGCAATCAAATCCGCGCGCGACAAGTTGTGTCCGGTCCGTAGGGTGCGTGGCGCAGCGTAAAGACCGGGCCGGCTGGTCAAGTAACCACTTGCCAGGCGGGCGTCGATCACTCGCGAATAGTACTTGTAAGAACCGAGGAGTGTGTCCCCGCCAATGATCAGACCCAACACGAAGAGTCCGCAGAGCGAACGAAAGAGAAGGCGACGTCGACTAAGGGGGTCTTCAGGAACGAAAGCGATGATGCTATTAGCCCGCCTGCGGAGCGAAACCGTGTGGCGCGACTTCGGAATTGATGTAACTTCGATGGCCATGAAGGGCGAAATGACTTGTCTCAAGGATCAAGCAGAGATAGGCAACCAATAAAACAGATTTGGGTATGGAGTTCGCCGGATGTTTTCCGTAACCCTTCAGTGCTCCACAGTTTTTCCGAATGCTTCTTATATATTGCTAATAGCAGGGAGATTCTTGAGTTGTGGATTTTCGTTCGCGAACTATTACGAATTTTTGGATGAGAGAATATCAACTCTGTCTTTGCGCCGGTCGGGTCCTTCTCTATAATGCATGCCACCGTTCAGTAAATTTCATCTGTGGAGTGTCCTTATGCCCAAACCAAATCACGTTAAAGCTGCATCCGGCGATGTGTTGTTACTGGCGGGCACTATGAAAGGCGCGTTCGTGCTGCGCTCGGATACGCAACGTCAACAGTGGGAAGTTGGCGGTCCCTACTTCCCCGGCCGGGCCATCTACGCGCTGCTTTACGATGATCGCAATGGGCGCTCGCGGTTGTGGGCGGCAGTGAACAGTTCCTTCTGGGGTTCCTATTTGAGCTCGTCAGACGACTTGGGAACAACCTGGACTGAGCCGGAGACCTACGGCGTAAAGTTTCCGGAAGAAGCCGATTCGTCAGTGAAACAGATCTGGCAGATTGCGCTGGGACATCCGGATGAACCCGATACTTTGTATTGCGGAGTTGAGCCGGCGGCGTTGTTCAAGTCAATAGATGCCGGCGAGAGTTGGTCGCTCGTTAAAGGTCTCTACGATCATCCGCATCGCCCACAATGGCAGCCTGGCGGGGGCGGACTGTGTTTACACACAATTCTGCCAGATCCTTCAAACAAGCAGCGTCTGTTCATAGCGATCTCAACTGGCGGCGTTTATCGCACTGACGACGGCGGCGAGAATTGGCAGCCGCGCAACCAGGGCGTGCGCGCGCAATTTCTACCGGAAGGTCAGCAATACCCGGAATGGGGACAGTGCGTTCATAAGATTGTCAGTCATCCAAACAATCCGCAGCTGATGTTTTTGCAGAACCACTGGGGTTTGTACAAAAGCGAGAACGGCGGCGACTCCTGGACCGACATCGCGAACGGTGTGCCCTCGGATTTTGGTTTCGCCATGGAAGTGGATACAAACAATTCCGCTGTCTACATTATCCCCCTTGAGTCAGACGAGTTTCGCTGCACGCCGGAAGGGAAGTTGCGACTTTATCGCAGCCAAAATGCCGGCGAGTCGTGGGAAGCTGTCGGAAATGGATTACCGCAGGAGAATGCGCTGGAGACAGTGTTGCGCGATGGCCTGTCGGCAGACAACTTGCAGCCAACGGGAATTTATTTTGGCACACGCAGCGGCAAGCTGTTTGGATCCGCGGATGGCGGCGAGTCGTGGAACGCGATTCTCGAAAGCTTGCCGCCGGTAGTTTGCGTGAAGACTGCGCAGGTGCAGTAAAGTTCCCACAACAACAGCTTTGATCAAGACCAGGAAACACTGATGAAAAAACTTCTCGCAAGCTCGCTGGTCGCCCTGTCGCTGATTGCAGTTGCTGTAGTTGTCCGCGCACAGGACAAGAAGGAGCCTGAACACAAACTGATCGAGTTTCACATGGTATTGCTCAAGCACGGCCCGAATTACAACGCGGCGGGAATGCCCAGGGACTTGCAGTCAGCGCACATCGCAAACGTTGTGTCATTGCTGGAATCCGGCAAGGCTGTCATCGCCGGCCCACTTGGCGACGATAGCGACATCGCGGGCCTCATTGTCTTCCGCGCGAAGTCTGCCGAAGAGGCAAGCGCCTGGGCGGAGGCTGATCCGGCGGTGAAAGCAGGATTCTTTAAAATGGAATTGCATCCGTGGTGGTCTGAAGACGTGATGAAGAAACCAACTTCGCCGATCAGTATGACTACGGCTTACATCGGCTTCTTAACGCGCGGCGCAAAGTGGACTCCGGAACAAACTCCGGCGACCGCTGAACTACAGAAAGCCCACCTGGCAAACATAATGCGTTTGGCTGAGACGAAAAAACTGGTAGTTGCCGGGCCATTCGGAGACGACACCACGCTGCGGGGCATCTTTGTTTTCAAAGTCGCGTCGATTGAAGAGGCAAGGGCGTTGGCGGAGACTGATCCGGCAGTGCAAGCGGGTCGGCTCGCGATCGAGATGCATCCCTGGATGGTGCCGGCAGGTGTACTTCCGTAAATCATGGTCACTTTCAACGTCACTGGTTTCTTAACTGACTTTACCAACGGGCAAAGCCAAATAGTCGTTGACGCTCCGGCGGCGACTGTTGGCGAAGCTCTCGATAGTTTGTGGCGCCGGCACGCTGGCCTGCGCGATCGCGTGCTGAACGAACAAGGAAAACTCCGCCAGCACGTAAACATTTTCCTCAACGACGATAACGTGCGGCGCCGGGAATTGCTCGACACCACGCTGCCTGATAATTGTGAGATTACGATTCTGCCGGCGGTCAGCGGCGGAGAACGGTGAAGAGTGAACAGTGAAGAGTGAAAGGTGAAGAGTAAATACCTGTTGTTCTTACTTTTCACTTTTCACTCTTCACCGCCTCTTGGAACTTACACCCGTCCACGCCCGTATAAACTGCATCATGTATTGTCCCACCTGCGGTTCTGAAGAACGACAAATCAGCCAGTATTGCCGTGCTTGCGGCACCGACTTGCGCCTCGTTCGCAAAGGGCTGGAGCGACCTGACACGATTACCGCCTCGGCGGTTTCCGCGCGTGAGCAGATTAGTCAGGCGATGGCTGAAAAGATCCGCGAGGTCGACTCGGCCCAGGATTTGAGACGAGTAGCTGAAGACGTCCTACCCCAAATTACCAAGTTTCTCGAGTCGCCGGAGGAAAAAAGGTTGAGGCGCGTACGCGCCGGAGTTGTGACTGCCGGCATCGGAGTGGGCGCGACGCTGCTGATCTTCCTGATGAGTATCGCATCTCACGATCTCATCCCCTTTATTGCCCTGGGTGTGATTACGTTTTTGATCGGCCTCGGATTGGTAATCAATGGACTTGCTTTCACCATCCCCCGAAAAATCCTTGACGACCGCTCAGACGATGCGGAGTCGCAGCGGGAACTTGAGGCGACAGTTGCACAAACCGGGTACGGCGCCAATCAACTCTCCGGGCGTTCTCAGACCACTAACGATCTGCCAGGCGCGAACAATCGCAGCGCCGGTCGTCCTTCCGTAACCGAGCACACCACACACCATCTCAGCCCCAAGAAATAGCAACGTCACTTCCGAATTGTATTTGAATCTAAGGATGTGAAGTCTCGAATATCTTTGAACGGTGTCCCGGCATCTTCAAAGTTAGGGCGGTAGTAGTAAGCCGAGCCGTCAAACTCTTGCGTCCAGCCTTCTTCCAACCCTAATTCATCCAGCGCGGTGAGCGCGCGCAGCCATTCAGTTTCCGTAATCCGCCGTGACAGCAAAACATGACGCTTACTGGTGGCTGCCTGATGCGTCGGGTAATACTGCGCCATCAACGATACAGCGACGCGCGGACTAAGCTCTTCTTTGATCCATTCGAGCGACTCGCGTACGCCGCCAATATCGTTCGGCAAAACCAATAGACGAATAATCAGCCCGCGCTGCAGCAAACCGTTCTCGTCAAAAACCAGTTCATCGCCCGCCTGCCGGTACATCTCGGCGATGGCGCGGCGCGCATGTTCTTTGTAACCCGGCACCTTGGAGTAAAGATAACCAGACTCATCATCGGCATATTTGAGATCGGGCAGGTAGACCCCGACGATTCCCTCAAGCAACTGCAACACCGCAACCGAATCATAGGCGTTGGTGTTGTAGACAATCGGAAGCTGCAATCCTGTCTCGGCCGCGATCAAAATGCTGCGCGCCATTTGCGGCGCGAAGTGTGTAGGCGAAACGAAGTTGATGTTATGACAGCCCTTCGCCTGCAACTCCAGCATCATCTCCGCCAAACGCTCGTGCGTTATCTCATTCCTCAGTTGTTCTTTGTGTGTTTGCGAGATCTGGTAGTTCTGACAATAGACGCAACGCAGGTTGCAGTTGCCAAAGAAAATGTTGCCGGCGCCGTTTGTGCCTACCAGCGCAGGCTCTTCACCGAAATGGGGTGTGTAGGAAGAAACGATGGGCAGTCGTCCCGAATAGCAGGCGGCGATTTCGTTTTGCAGCCGGTTGTTGAAACAGTCGCGCGGGCAGACGGTGCATCGCTCGAGCAACGATTCGAGAGTAGCCACGCGGCGTTGCAGCTCGCCAGTTTCCAGTAGCCGCAGATAGTAAGGCTGATTGCTTGTCGGACCTCTGACCTCTGGCATCTGACCTCTGTTCTTACTTGTGACTGCGAAAGTGCACAAAATGCGGCTTGTGTTGTTGAACCAGATCCGCGGGTGCGACCCTGGTGCTTTGGCCCCAGATGAAATCCATCTCCGCGTGAATCGTGCCGAGCGCCAGTCGCGCTTCGAAAATCAGTAGCATGCTGCCGTAAAAAAGAAAGCACGCGCCCAACAAACCGACTAACACCGGCACGTAGTTGTATCGCGGACTACTGGGAATGACGGCCACCACGCCGATGGCCACGCTGGTCGCAACAAACATTCCCGTGGCGAGATAGAAAACAACCATTGCGCGTTGCAGGATACGCGCGCGGCTGGTTAGCTTGTCGAGCTGGGCAAAAATAATGCCCTGTCGTTCTTTAGTTTCAATCGCATTCTTAACGGCGAGTTCTTCCAGTTTATCCGACAATGCGCGAACGCGATCGACAACGCGGCCGAGGCGCGACGACGTCGAGAGAATCATGCTACCGCAAGCAGAAATCAAAACTGCCGGCGTGATCATCGCCGTCAGTACCGCAACCGCTGAAGTCGCTAGGTCCACTGCTTATCTGTGCGAGCGCCGGCCCCTTGTTCGATGACCTGGTTTTGTTATCGGCGTCACCATTTGCATAACGTTGGTTGGTTCTTTTTCCGGTTTTGGCTTCATTTGTTGCTGAATCATCTCTATTACCATCTGCTGCGGGAAATCGGCGTTGAAGAAAATTTCATCGCCTTCCGCTGAGATGCTCAGACCCTTGATAGCTGACTGTGCAACGGGATCCTTTATGGAGCTGGACGCGTAATGCAACAAGCTTACATACAAGTTGGCAAGTATCTTTGCCGTGTCCGGGTTGTCAGCGTTGCTTACGCCGCGAAACATGAAGTTTGTGGCATCCATCGTCAGAGCGGCATAGAAGTTTCCAAGTTTGTTTTCGCAACGCGCGGCTCGTGGGTTGGTCTCCGTGCCGAGCATGCCGAAGCTCTTCGAGAAGGCGCCCCAGGGTGAACCTGCGAAGCTAACAAGCGCGTTCGGATCGCGGACCAGCGAGTTGAGAACTTCTGTACTAATGCGTTCCTTGCCGTCTCCCGCATCGATTGCCGCTCGCAGGTATGCAGGACTGCCGGCTGCGATCGTGTTGGCGTTGAGCGCCACGACGCCTACTTCCGTGAAAGATTTGAGCAGGGGAGTTTTCTCCGCCTCCTTAACTATCGGGTCAATTGTCATGAGTCCGATGGTCTTACTGCCATATTTTTCGTCGCGGAGTTTGCCCTGTGAGGCCATTCGCGCCAGGCCGATTAATGATTCGGCACTAAAATCTCCACTCGACACTATCATGAACTCAGGCGCCCGAAAGTTAAGGTCAGAGCTCGGTTTCTGGAATCGAACCGCGATAACCAGGTAATCAATCTTCGAGGGATCGATTCCGGCCTGTTGTTTGGCTGCTTCAAAACCCTTGCGCATCTCTTCGAGGTCCTTCGCCGGTAGGAACTTGGGCAACACTTCGTTGATGATGCGTTGTGAATTGATATAGATCAGGGTATCCGCCTCGGGCAGGTTCGAGAGGGAATTGATCACACGCTGCGCAGCAGGCGAGAGCGTCACGGTGTTTGGAGCTAGCGCCGCGGAATTGGTTACGGCTGATTGCGGGCTAGCGGCGAGCGGTTGAGCCGGTCCATTTTGAGCCTGGACGCTTGCAGCGGCCGCTGCCAGCACCAAAAGGGTTACGAGGGAACTAAAAGTTTTTTTCACAGTCAAAAGCCTCCGTTTAGGGTTTGCTTATCTTTACACAGGATCGTCGGTCACGGACAGCGTTTTAGATCCCGGCTTCTAAATCCAGTCAAGGGTTGGTACGGTAAATTGATCCCGCACGTTCCCGGTATTTAGAGTTGTGGCCGGTTCAAACAGCAGCACCTCGGCTTCTTCGTCGGCAACCGGGCGGTGCTCGATGCCATGAGGCACAACAATAAACTCACCCGTCTCCAGCCAAACTTCCTTTTGCACGCCTGCTGCAGAAGAGTCGTTGCCGTTCTCGCGAAACTCCATTCGAAACCTGCCCTTCACCACCAAAAACATTTCGTCTTCAGTTTCGTGATGGTGCCAGGTAAACGGTCCCTGAAACTTTACCAGCTTGAGGTGTTGCCCGTTTAGCTCGCCCACAAGGCGCGGATTCCAGTGGTCGTTAATGAGCGAAAGTTTCTCGTGAAGGTTGATCTTTTGCATGGTAATCAACAGCAAACAGTAGACATTAAGCAGAGCTAGAGTCGCTTTCCGGCTGTTTGCTGTTCCTAATCGCTGTTTGCTCCTCCATAAATCGCATCCAGCAGTTTCGCCAGGCGGTATCCAGCCTTTGCCAGTTGTTTGCGAACGAGTTTGCGGTTGAGCGCTTCGTAGTTTGCCGGACGCGTGATGTCGTAAACAGTCTGCATTACAGTCTGCCCGTCACGCACCACCGGTTTGCCGTTACTTAGAACAGGAATGCTTCGCTTAGCGACGATCCGCACCCCCTTGTACGTGTGATCGCGCGATTGGCGAAGCGAGTCGGTAGCCCAGGCGGCTGCCCAGGTGTCTATCGACCCAAGCGGATTCCAACTCGCCTTTGGTCTAATATTCCGTTTCAGGAATGTACCGAGCGTGTCTGACGTAATCTCGGGACCAACCGTGGTCATCAACGATGTGACGAGCGTGAAATCCCAGAATGAATGCAGATTTTTCCGGTCGTTATCGATAACCAGATCGTTGGCGCCTTTGTCACTCGCCAGATTTTTCTGCTTTATGACGAGGGGATCTCTGACTATCAAGATCGCGCCATTTGGTCCGTTGACATCGATAAAGCCACAGCCAACGTGGAGTGGTTGATGAATGTCGCCAAGAAAATGGACCAACAACTTTAAGGCATTACGTTCGCTCAGCGGATGATCCGGATCGGGATGTCCCTGCAACGTGCGAATGCAAACATTTAGCATGTGCACGATGTCGTTATCAGGAGTGAACCCGGTGCACGTTTGGTAGTCCTTGCAATCGAGCGCCAAATCGTCGTAGTGCCACTCGGCATTCTTCTCGTTGTGTGCAACGTCCTGGAGAAATGCATTCGTATCCGGGTCGGGATCAGTTTTTCCGATTCGATACTTTACAGTGTCGGCCCAACTGGCCACGTTCGCGAGCGTTTCGCCCGGTTTCAATACCTGCGCGATCTTTTGGGCAGTTTGCGGCTTGATGCGCAGCGAAGCGATCTTGCCGACTGTTTGGTGGCCATCGTCACCCCAGGCCAGCGCTGAAACCGCCGAAATCAGAAGCATGGTCGCAGCAAGTAATAAAGAAAGAGATCTTTTCATGTACGCCGTTCTCCCCAAGTGTCCTTGTACCGAGGCGAATCCAACTTTTCGTAGAAGTAGGATAGCGAGCTCGTGATTTAAGTCAATTCGGCGCGAAGGCCAAACGGACCAAACAGAGGATTCATAGTTTCACACCGTCAGTTCGCGGACGAACTCGTGTTTGCGATATGCTGGGAAGTCGATAGGAAATCAAACCCGGAAAAAATTGCTTAACTTTGCTATTCAAACCGCTCGTGACGCTGGCGCCGTTCTTGCCGATCGTTTCGGGCGAGCACTGCAAGTGTCGAACAAGGGCGACATTGATCTGGTGACCGAATCAGATCTCGCCTCGGAAAAACTAATCATCGAACGAATCAAGTCTCACTATCCGCGTCACGCTATTCTCGCTGAAGAATCCGGTGCCACTATGGGCTTCGAAGCGGAGCCTGGCACGAGCGAGTGGCGGTGGATCATCGATCCGCTCGACGGTACCACAAACTACGCGCACGGCTATCCCTGCTTTTGTGTGTCGATCGCGCTTGAACGAGCGGGGGCAATCGAGGTCGCAGTGATTTACGATCCGACGCGCGATGAAATGTTTGCAGCCGAGCGAGGTCAGGGCGCAACTTTAAACGGTCGGCGCGTGCGCGTGTCTACAGTGGACGACTTGAACAGCGCGATGCTGTGCACCGGGTTTCCTTACAACGTTCGCGAGCGGCCGAATTTTTCGCGCGACTTCGCAAATTTCACGATGGAGGCTCAGGCTGTCAGACGCGACGGCTCAGCCGCGATCGATCTCGCTTATGTTGCCTGCGGGCGGTTCGACGGTTTTTGGGAGGACGGCCTAAACGCGTGGGACGTGGCTGCGGGCGTGCTGCTTATTGCAGAGGCCGGCGGACTGGTAACTGACTTTACCGGCGGCGCGTTAGACATCTTTACACCAAAAGTGCTGGCCAGTAATGGCCGCGTTCACGAGGCTATGAAACGAGTGCTGGGAAGAAAGTAGTTTACAAAGCCGATTGGATAATCGCAGCGAGTCGTGCTGTTTCGCGCCGAGCGCACACGCGGGCCTCTTCACCTGGCAACTGTTGGACCTGCAAGATCGGATGATAAGTGATCTCAACTTTCCCTGGACGAGGAAATAGCTTGTTCGCAGGCCATACTCGATCGCCGCCACGAATTGTTACCGGCAGAATCGGTACCTGGGCCTCCAGTGCCATTCGCACAGCACCACCTTTCATCCGTATCATCGAGCCGTCCGGTAGGCCGCGGCCGCCTTCGGGAAAAATTACGATGACGCCGGAATTGCGAAGCCAGGTTAACGAGCGACGAATCGCCGCCGGGTCGCTACCCTCAACCTGAAGCGGCCAGGCGCCCAGCAACTCGATGCCCTTACCGACGACCGGCCATGAAAACGCCTCGCTCCACGCAAGAAATCTGACCGGGCGCTTAACCGGTATCGCCAGCCAAAATGGATCGCCGTAGCTCTGGTGGTTCGCCGCAATGATCAGGCCGCCGCTTTGAGGAATGTTTTCGACGCCATTATGTTCCAAACCCCAGAATAGTCTGCTGCCCAGGCCGATGACTGGTCGCATCAAGCTGATCAACCATTCCGGCAGCGCGGTCTCGCCGCGCCTGGAGCCGGAGCCATTCTTCTTTCCTGAAATTGTCTCCGGGTTACTCACGTGTCTCGAGAGGGTTAACAGATATAGCGCAGAAAATGGAGGCAGGGGAAGTCGCCTCCATCATCAAGCAAACTGCCTCGGCAAATCTAGAGTGGCCACTCACGGTCGATGAACTCAACATGAATGCGTGTTACGCCTGTCGGTCCTATGCTGGAGCCACGCACCGCCGCGTAGACTGACAGCTTGAACTGCTCAATAGACAATCGGATAATTCGGCCTACAGGCAAATTAAGCGTGGTATAGATTGCCGCACCTTCTTCACTGATGTTTTCTGTCACAGTGTACTCGCTAGCTTCAACTCCTCCAGTGTCATTCAAAGTTTCTACTAACATATCAACAGGAATGTTATGGCGCGTTGCGGCTCTCTTGTCGGATGAAGGCAGTTCCGTTGGCACCCACTCTTTAAGGGCGGCGAATTCACCTGGACTTGCCTTGCCAACGTCGTAACGCTTCGAAGGATCTCCCCCATAGCTGCGGGGCGGCTGTTTTCCGATAAAGGCAACGCCGACTTCGAAGAGCGGGGGCTTGTCACCAACCGCTGCCAGTGGTCTAACGTAGCGCACTACCGCCCAAATTCTGTATTGGTTTTCAACGTGATCAAAAACTCGCAACTGCCGCGGCATGGGAATGGTCATATGCAACAGCCGGCCTTTTTCGATCGGCCGTTTCAAGGTGAAACCAGCGCCAAAAGGCGTGACGCCAATGAGCCGGGTGATTTCACTCCACTCTACATCCGCCGTCTCCCGACAGCGCACGCGAACCGGTAGCTTTAGTTCCAATCGCTGGCGTATGCGCTTCCGATTTTGTGGATCAGTCATATGAAGCAGACAGGTTTCAGCGACTCTGGTTTCGGATCAAATTACCAGTGATCTCACCCCGCTCCGCAGAATAGGATTGTCAAAGCTGGCATTGGTCCGAAGCTATTGATTTTACTAGGGTTTTTGGGTATTTATTGTTTGCAAAAAACCGCCTCTTCGGCTACAATTATGCTTACTTTCAAAGCTCGCTTGAGCTACTTACTGCGCGCCCTTTTGAGGCTTGAATTACGCGCGAAGAATGCTCGCTTCAGACAAAATACAGAGCCCGTCAAGCGGATGTGAAACCACAGTCTCTGGAGCAGCGGTGCGCACAGTCTAACAGGAAAGTTGACTGCGGGCGGATTGTACTGGAAAGGTCAACGGATGGAAACAGCGTCTGAACACAAACCTATAAACATTGAAGACGAGATGCGGCGCTCGTATCTCGACTATGCGATGTCCGTAATCATCGGACGTGCTTTGCCGGACGTGCGCGATGGACTTAAGCCGGTTCACCGGCGCGTGCTCTGGGCCATGCATGAGCTCGGCAACACCTATAACAAACCTTACAAGAAGAGCGCGCGCATCGTCGGCGACGTGATTGGTAAATATCACCCCCACGGCGACACCGCTGTTTATGACACGATCGTTCGTCTGGCGCAGGAGTTTTCCATGCGCTATCCGTTAATCGACGGCCAGGGAAACTTCGGTTCGGTAGACGGCGACGCCGCCGCCGCAATGCGGTACACGGAAATTCGCATGGCGCGCGTGGCGAATGTGATGCTCGCCGATCTCGAAAAAGAAACCGTCGACTTTCAGCCAAACTACGACGAGTCACTGAGCGAACCGAAGGTAATGCCTACGCGCATTCCCAATTTGCTCATCAACGGCTCGGATGGGATTGCGGTGGGGATGGCCACAAAAATTCCGCCGCACAATCTTACGGAAATCGTCGACGCGACGCTGGCGCTGCTGCGCAAGCCGGGCATCGCGATCGAAGAACTGATGAAGATTGTTACCGGTCCTGACTTTCCGACCGGAGGTTTTATCTATGGCGGCGAGGAGCTCAAGAAGTCGTATCTGACGGGTCGCGGAATCATCCAGATGCGCGCGCGAGCTGGCATCGATCGAATTGGACGTGGCACCGGCGAGCGCGATGCAGTCGTGATCACCGAGATTCCTTTCCAGGTAAATAAGGCCCGGTTGCTCGAGCGCATCGCCGAGCTCATCAATGAGAAAAAGCTCGAGGGCGTTTCTGATCTGCGTGACGAGTCGGATCGCAGCGGCATGCGTATCGTGGTTGAACTTAAACGCGATGCTGTGCCGCAAGTCGTATTGAACAAGTTATACAAAATGACGCCAATGCAGTCGTCGTTTGGCGTGATCAATCTGGCGATCGTAAACAACCAACCGCGCGTGTTGAACCTGAAGCAGATGCTCGAGTGCTTCATCGATTTCCGACGCGAAGTGGTGCGCCGCCGAACGGAATACGAACTTAGAAAAGCTAGAGCCCGCGCGCATATCCTCGAGGGTTTGACGAAGGCAATCGATGCGCTCGACTACATCGTTACGCTGATACGCAACTCGCGCGCGGTGGATGAAGCGCGGCAGTGGCTCACCGGCCAGATGAAGACGATGGGCGAAGTGAAAACCTGGAAGGGCGCTCCTTCTGATGTTGCGCTCAAAACGTATTTAGGAAAACTGCAAAAGACAATGGAGCGGCTTGCTTTTTCTGATATCCAGGCGCAGGCGATTCTCGATCTGCAGTTGCGTCGGCTATCAGCCCTGGAACGCCAGAAGATTGTCGACGAGTATGAAGGCATCATTAAGCTCATCGCTGAACTGGAAGAAATTTTGGCAAACGAGAGTTCGTTGCGACGCGTGATCGGGAATGAACTGGAAGAGGTCAAGAAAGAATTTGGCGACGCACGCCGAACTGAGATTGTTCAGGAAGGCGTGGAGTATTCAATCGAGGACTTGATCGCTGACGAAGACGTTGCGATTACCGTTACCAACAGTGGTTACATCAAACGAACGCCGATTACCACCTACTCGCGTCAGGGGAGAGGCGGCAAGGGCCGCTTGGGCGCTACGGCAAAGGGCAGCGACTACGTTGAGCATCTCTTCGTCGCTTCCACTCACGCTTACATCATGATCTTTACGGACGACGGCATGGTTTACAAGCTGAAGGTCCACGAAGTTCCTGACGCGGCAGCTTCGGCGCGCGGCAAAGCAGTGGTGAATCTGATAAATATTACTTCTGAGCGGAAGCTTGCGGGCGTGGTGCCGGTACGCGACTTCGCGGAGGGCCGCTATGTGGTGATGGTCACGCGCAAGGGCGTGATCAAGAAAACATCATTGGCTGATTTCCAGAACATCCGTACAAACGGAATCATCGCCATCAATATCGACGAAGGTGATGAATTGCTTGACGTAGTGCTTACTGACGGCACAAAGCGGATCTTCATTGCGACGCATGATGGACAGGCTATTCGCTTCGACGAAAAGAATGTGCGCCCGATGGGACGCGCAACTCGCGGTGTGCGCGGGATAGATTTGCGCAAAGATGATTACGTTGTTTCGCTTTGCCCGGTCTCCGCAGACGATTCGGAAAAGATGCTTTCTGTTTCCGAACAAGGCTATGGCAAGCAGACGCCAATTACTACTTACCGTTTGCAGTCACGCGGCGGTAAAGGGGTTATCAACATGAAGGCGACCGAAAAGACCGGCAAAGTTGTGGCCGTGTTCCCGGTCGACGCCGATTCCGAGATCATGATCATCACGCAACAAGCCAAGCTGATCCGGCTCGAGGCGGGACAAATCCGCAAGACCGGCCGCAGCGCGCAAGGCGTTCGGTTGATAAAGACTGACGAGGGCGATCGCGTGACAAGCGCATCGTTGGTTGAAGCCGCCGCTGAGGAAGAAGAGATCGAAGCGACCTAATGGTCAGGACGTCTTAAACAGGAGCGGCGAGACATTTCATAGAAGTCTTGCCGCTCTTATAATGCAGGCCAAAGTCATTGGTACTATGGCGATGTAGCGTTCAGGTTGCGGTATCGTCCACCCGCGAGCTCTCACCTTCGACCCAAACTTCACCGTCGTCGAAAAATTCTTTCTTCCAAATCGGCACCGTGCGTTTCAGTTCCTGGATCGCCCACTCGCAGGCTGCAAACGCCGCCCGCCGGTGCGGTGCGCTAACAGCGATCACAACACTCGTCTCACCAATTTCAAGCTTGCCTATGCGGTGAACTATGGCGATGTGCGCAATCTCGAAGCGCTCGTGAGCTTCACGTCCGAGCCGCTCCAGTTCGCGTTGGGCCATCGGTGCATACGCTTCGTAAATCAGGTGCAGCGTTCGGCGTCCGCGGGTCCACTCTCGTGCATAACCGTCCAGGGTGACTGTGGCGCCGCATTCTGCCAAGACAACTCGACGCGCGACCGAGCTAACGTCGATCGGGTCAATAGTCAGTTCGAAGAAGTCTTGATTCTGGCCAGTCTTGCTGTTATCCAAGCTTGTGGCGGGCGGGACGCCCGCTGTCCCGGAGGAACCGCCGCTTACTGGAGGAAACACAGCTAACTCATCGCCGGCGTGAACCGGGGCGTCCGGCTGCGCGTACTCCTGGTTGACGGCAAAAAGCAGCGAGCGTCCGAAGCGATTCAGATCGGGAAATTTCTCCAATACTTCTGCGAATGCACTTGCGGCGTTCGGAGTGCCATGCAGGACGAAGTCGACTTCACCTTGGCCGACTGCATCACGCGCCGCGCCAAAAAAGAGCACGCGCACGGCTATCTCGTTGTTTGCTTTCTCAGACAATCTTGTTCAGCGATGACAAATGAAAAATGGAGAATGACCAACGAAATTTCTCTTAGACTCTTTTCGTCGATTCACTCCAGCTCAATCTTCTTGCCGCTATGTCCATTTCCCTTCGCCAGCTCGTGGACCCGCGCCCGCTCTTCGTACCCTGATACGACACGCGCGAGTATGTCGCTGAGTCGCCGCAAGCGCTCCGAGGTCGAACGCATTTCCAGCAACTCCTGCTTCACGTCGATCTCCACTTCCATCGCCGCGGCAACCAAGAATGAAAGTCGTTCCGGCTCGGTGTCGGAGATGTTTGGCAGGTTAGCGCGCTCATCATTGATGATGCGTACCGCACGAGCAATTCGGGAAAAAGTTTCAGCGACTTCGCGCGAACGCTCCTTTAACGCTTCCTCATCCTCGGCTTCGTCTTCAAAGTAACTGACTCGCACCACCAGATACGGGTACCCGCGTTCGAGGTATTCTTCAATTCGATATCTGATCAGGCCGACGGTAAGAATATTTGATCGGCCATCGGGTAAGCTCTGCGCGTCAGTCACTTTCGCCACACAACCAACACTTCCAACCGGTGGTCTCTCTAGTGTCGAGGAAGACACGTCTAAATACGAGAGCCCAAATAGACCAGCATCGGTCTGAATGTTCTCCAGCATTTTTCGATAGCGGGACTCAAAAATGTGCAACGGCAGCGGGACGCCGGGAAATAGGACTACTGCCAGCGGAAAGAGTGGTAGTTCACTCACACCGCTTACCATGTCGCTTGCTTCACTCATCAATTAACAATTAGGAAACTGGCCCGGACGATCGCGAGGGATTCATTATCGCAGACGGACAAGTATAAGTCAGTAACGCGGACACGGGTGGAATTTTATCGAGAATTGGGGGCTTAGAATCGTTGCGGAAGGTCTAGGCGAAGTCCAACGAACGCGGTGCCATCCGGCGCATAGTTGCCAGAAGCTTTTCGGTATCAAACGGCTTGTCGAGAAACTCATCAGCCCCCACCGCGTAGCAAGCGTTGCGCGTGTCTATGCAGTTGGACGAGGTGATGACCACCACCTTCGATTCGGGAAGATGCCTCTTCAAGTATTCGAGAATCCGCAGTCCAACTTCAGGTGATTCGGCTTCCGGCGGCAAATGCAGGTCGAGGATTGAAATTACCGGCTCATAAATCCTGGCTCGCCGCACTGCCGACTGCAGGTCGTTTGCGGTCACCACATCATAATCATCGCTGAGCGTCCAAAAGAGCTGCTGCGTTATGGCTTCATCATCGTCAACAATTAATATTCTGGGCTTCATGTGGGAGATACTCCGAAAATCAAAAACTAACTCGGGTATTGGCTCCCACTGGAGCAACGACCATACCGAAGTTGTGCGGATCACATTGGGGAGCGCTCAGCACGGGATACAGTTTGTTGCAACAAGTCTTTCATGCAGGGATCGCACACAAATGGATAGACCGGTGTAGACAGCTGAGGACGGCAGGTCAGTGAGATCGTGAACAGTGAAGAGGAAAAAGGAAAACCTAAGTAAGGGGTAGCAAGATTGGCAGCCTCTTTGTTACTTCGAGGGCTCGGTTTTAAGAAACTCAATCCCGGCGGCTTCTTCCGGAACGTCCACGCTGGCCACGATCTTGAGTGCGGCGAGATCGATTATTTCTACAGTCCCCGGTTCTGAACCGACGCCTTCAACGGAAACGAAGGCATAACGATTGTCGGGCGAAACAACGACGCCGTGAAGTACTTTCCGGCGAGTCGGAATACGCGCTAATTCGCGACCGCTCTCAAGATCAACTACCGACACCGACTGATCGCGCTTGTTGGTCGCAAGCAAACGCGTTCCGTCTTTCGTAATCGCCAGGTTGTAGACTCCCGGGCGCGCCGGAATGCGTCGCTTCACGCGCCACTTCACGGCATCTACTTCGACGATCTCATCGGATTTATTACACGCTACGAAAATCGAAGAACCCTTGACTGACGGTTGGGCCCAGGTCGGCGAACAGGAAACGTCTCCGGGCTTAGGTGGCTCTATTCCATGTCCACCCATGTCCATCGGTTTTGCAGGCAGTGCAGTCGTTTTTAGCGGTGCGGGTGGGCCACTCATGCCCATCTCGTGACCCTTCGTCAGCAGGAAATTTCGCGAAACCTTCAAACTGCTCGTGTCGATTTCCACCAGCAGGTCGTCCATCATGCAAGCCGAATAATGTTTGGTTCCCTGGGGATTTAGCCGCGAACCGTGCGGCATCGCGCAAGTCTGAATGCGCGCAACTTCAAGCATGGGCTCGGTCGCGACCACGGAAACGGACGACGGAACCATGTCGCCGTGCAAGTTGAAGTTCACGACATAGAGCAGCGAGCCGTCGGCAGAGAGATCCATCGTGGCTGGAAATAGTCCGAGGGTCGTTCGACCCAGGAAGCGATCGTCTTTGATCGAGTATTTCCAAACCGATCCGAAGGGCCGGCCGTGGGCCAGCGAAACGTAATAGAACCCCAGGTCGCGAGCGATGGCGATTCCGTGAGGTCCGTCGATGTCGATTGGCATGTCGCCGGTGGGCAGCGTGTGATCGATTCGGGCGCCGCCCGGTCCGAAGCGAATCAAAGAAATCGTGTCGGCAGCCTCAGAGAGGACATAGACGAGGTAGTCTTTGTCGGGCTTGGTTTGGGCGAAAGCAGCGGGTGCGGCTGCGAACAGGATGACAAAACAGACGAGTATATTTCGTGTTGGTTTGTGTCCATTCGTGGATCGCGTCTCGGTCAATACTGTGTTCACAAGAAGCAGTAAACTGCAGAATGTAGTTCAGAAAGGACAACCCATGACAGCTACGGCTTTTCGGGTTTCTCGGGCGGAAAATCCTTCTCGTCGATTTCATCGATTATCTTCAGTTCGGCGCCAAACTTCTGATAACCACGGAAACGAATTTCGTTACGGCTTTGCCGCGCCGTGCTTCCGCTAGTATTTGTTATCAGAATCTCCGAATGGGTCGGCAGTAGGTATTTGTTGTCGTTAATCGTTACCCAGTCGTAGTCGATAAGAGTGCTGGCCGCAGTGATGGGGAAGTTGCCGGGTATGTCAGTCGCAATCTGTTCGAAGCGCAACACGCGGTTGGTTTCACGATCGATCCAAACGCGCCCACGCGAGCCGACGTTCGCCGCCGCAGTTTCACCAGCGCGCAAGGTGAGATTGGAAAGCGGCTGCTCGACTGCATACTCGAACACCAACGTGCGGCGGCCATTAATCAAGTCAGTATCGGCCAGCTTGAAGTCAGTTTGTGACTCTGGCTTGAAAACATCAGCCACCGCCGAAATGTATTCAACTCCGCTCGAAGTCGCGCCGCCGACTTCTTTGCTGTAGTCGCGACTTTCCTTGGCCTCCTGTCCCAGTGGCATGCCGTTCACGGCAAGCACCCTGTATTGCTCGCCGGCGTTTGCGCGATACGCGACCGCGATCGTGAGATTATCTTGCGGGAGCCAATTGCTGGTTGTACCGAAAGCGTAAGATCGTTTGATTAGTTGTTTGACAATGAAATCAGGCATTGCGGACGCTGCGCCGAGCGTCGCTGTGCGCGTTCGACTCAACAATTCCTGAGCTTCTGCATCTGGTGGACGCGCCGACGCGGTTGGGTTAACGCGGCGACGTTCGGCCTCATCGATTGTGCGTCGCAGCAAGGGGTCGCTACCGCTTTTGGTTGCAACCAGCGAACGCATGCCGTCAGTCAGTGGAAAACCGATGCCGCGTTTGCGAATCTCCTCAACGATTTCATCGCGCATCTCGGGATGCTTTGGCAACTGGTAGACGAGCGATACCAGCTCACGATTGGTGAGCGGCGCCTGCGGCGTTTGCGCTTTGCTCGGGATGGGGCAGAGAACTACAACAAACAACAAAAGCTTTATTAACTTACGATTCATATTATTCCGGGATTGGCAGTCTGCGAAGGAAATCACCATTTATGGTAGAGGTGGTAGATGAAGAAGAGGTGTCAAGGTAGTAGGAGTTATCGATGATACCTACCGTAACCGATTCACCTTTTACTTCTAGTATCATGTCTATGTTGAGAACCTGGTTCCGTTCCACGACAATATTTGTTGTGACGTGACTTTTGTACCCGATTGCTTCTATCTTAAGCGAATAGTTTCCTGCGGCCAAAGAGTCGTACTGAAACCTGCCATTATCGTTCGCAGAAGTCTTCCAAATCTCGTTTGTGCCGTCGTTTGTTATTATGTCCGCGCACCGGGAATAGCAGCGCCGTTAATGTCCCTTACAAAGTCTGAGATAAAGCTTTCCGCTTGAGCGGCCATTGTACGCAAAATTCTTGTTTGCGGAGTGCAGGTTGTTTTGCCGTCCTTTGCGGTTGACTGTTGGCCAAACGCTGCCGCGGAGATGCTGGCAATAGCTGCAAACACAGCCGCCGCTCGTTTCGACACTCGCATTCGCAAAGCGCGTAACCCGACCGGACAGTCTTTAGTCAGCACAGTTCCGTCGGCGCGGCGAAACAACCTGGCGCACAGCCGATTTTCAGTCGACGCGATGAACGCTTCAGCTTCGATCCGGCTGAGTTCGGAGATGTTATAGAGGTTCAACTTGCAATGATCGCAGAAGCGGACGCGGTTATCGCCGGTCATCTGCTCCCAACTTATGGGACAAGGCGTGGCGATACGCAGGCCATCGATTTTCGCTGGAATTGTGCTCATATCGGTTTCCTGCCGGGGCGAAATTGAAGCGATAGGTTTTCGATGTAATTGAGGCGGGATAGTTGCCCGAGAAGGCATGACTTAATTTCCGCAAAGCCGCTCGATCGCCCCGCGCAGGACCGTTACGCAGTTCTCTAGTTCACCTGCCGGAACAAACTCCCCGGTGCGATGCGCCACACGAATGTTGCCGGGACCCAAGACCACACTTTCGGCGCCAAGCTCGGTCATCTGTGCTGCTTCAGTGCCGAACGCGACCGTGCCTGAGGCGTTTCCGGTCAATTCTTCTAAAAGTGTGACAAGCGACGACGTGGGTGCTGTTTCAAAACCTTCATCGGCGCGCGCCGCATCTACCTCACAGACGAACTTCGGATCGCGCGCTTTCTCGTCTTCGATTGCTTCGTGCAGCAGGTTGAGCAACCGCTTTGGATCCTGTCCGGGGATGGGCCGCCACTCGAGCGTGAAGCGACATAACCCGGGAATAACATTCTTAGCCGTTCCGCCATGAACAAGGCCAACATTCAGGGTCGTGAAGGCAGGGTCAAACGCCGGGTGTTGTTCCACCTCTAGTTTACCCGCAATGTTTTCGACGGCTGAGATGAGACGCGCGGCGCCAAACACCGCCGACGTTCCCAGACTTGGATAAGCGCTATGTGCTTCGCTGCCTTTGATGGTGATTTCAGCGAGACAATAGCCCTTGCCTGCGCGCATCGGCCTTAACGATGTCGGTTCGCCAACGATCGCATAACGCGAGTGAATGGCACGCGTCTTCGCTAGATGCTTTGCGCCTATCAGTCCAATTTCCTCGTCAGCGGTAAAGATGAGCGCGATTGGCCGGTGCAGTGTTTTCAGTTCAATGGTTGTAATTGCGGTAAGACTCGCGGCGATGAATGCTTTCGTATCACACGCGCCGCGGCCGAAAAGGTTTCCGTCTCTTTCGGTAAGTTGCAGAGCTTCGTTCCAGTTTGGATCGTATGGAACAGTGTCGGTGTGGCCCACTAGCGCTAATTCGACAGCGGTCTTGTCAGAAAACTCTGCGCCGGAGAGAGCGATCAGGTTGATCTTTTCGACTCCGTTCGTGTCGGTGTAAGGAAGTCGTTTTACGCTGAGACCAATCGCCTCGCAACGCTTTGCGATGTAGTCGATGATCGCGGCATTTGAACGCGACGAAACAGAGTCGATGGCGACTAGTTCGGTCAGTGTTTTTTGAACAGTCATTTTCGTTATCAATTAAAACGGAATCCACAGATTACGCAGATTACATAGATTCAGGCGCCTAGCAACCTGAATGCTCTGATTTCTGCCCTGAATCTGTGTAATCTGCCCAATGCTCTCTAACCTTTGAACAAGCCACTCAGCCCCACAGCTTCTTCTGCAATGCCTTGAACCTCTCAACGATCTGTTCCTGTTGCGCATGCCTGCCGTCTTCAACAATCCGTTTCCCCCCAACTACCACATCGCGGATCGCAGTCCTCGAAAGCGAGAATATGATCGTTGAGAGGAGGTCGTCTGGTGAAGTTCCAGCGATCGACGGATCATTGAGATCTACAGTGAAGAAGTCCACAACACGTCCTTCGTCAAGAGCGCCGCCGGGTGCGTTAATGCTAGCGGCGCCGTTGGTCGTCGCACAGGTAAAAAGGCGAGCAGCAATCGCGGAATGTTCCTCGTCAGCCGTCGCAGCCAGTACAGCACGCTGGGTTTTTTGCAGTCTCAGGTGGTATTCAAGTTCGCGTGCGTCCTCAAGCAGATCGATTTCGACATGACTATCAGTACCGAGGCTTATGCGCACTCCCTGATCGAAGAAGGTATCGGCCGGCACGATGCCATCGCCAAGGTTCCGTTCCGTTGTTGGGCAGGCGCAAACCATCGCGCGCGCGTCAGCCAGCATGCGCACTGCTTTCGGCGTAACGTGAATTACGTGAACTCCGGTGAAACGATCGCTCAGCAAGCCCTCGGTTGCAAGTAGGGCTACTGGCGATCGTCTATATTCTTCAATACAAGCAGAAATCTCGGCCGCTTGCTCGGCAACATGCATATGCACCGGGAGCTGTTTGCTGTTGGCGCCGCCAATCACTTTTTTCAAGTAATTGAGCGGCACCGCGCGTACGCTGTGTGGTGCGACTCCAATCCATGCCATGCTTCCATCCGCTTTGGCAAGATCGTTTTCGAGTTGCTCGAGATTCTTCAAATACGTTTCCGGATCCTTTTCAATGAAGCGACGCTGCTGCGGATTCATTTCCGTTTCGTAACCGGAGCGAGCGTAGGCGACACGAAGTAGTGCGATACGCAGACCGACATCGTTGGCGGCACGCACAACTTCCTTTGCCAGTAGATTCGGATCATCGTAGACACTTCCGTCCGGCGCATGATGCAGGTAATGAAACTCGCCGACGGTCGTGATGCCGCTAAGCGCCATCTCGAGAAACGCCATGCGCGATGCGTCATAAACATCTTCGGGCGTCAGGCGTAAAGCGGTGCTGTACATCATCTCACGCCAGGTCCAAAAGCTATCTCCGTCGTTTGCCGTGCGATATTCAGTGCGTCCGCGAATCACGCGTTGGAACGCGTGCGAGTGTGCGTTGATGAGGCCCGGCAGCAGCGCCCGATTTTCAAGTTTGGAACTGATTACGACTTCGTGCGGTTGAGTCACCTCTGGAATGCGACCGACCTCGTCGCTCAGCAGCGCAGAGTGAGAGTGGAAGCGGCCGTCTCTGTAAAGTAAATCGGGTAGCCAGAGTTGTTTGGGCATCTAAGTAGTTGTGTGTTGCTTCAGATCAAATTTCCGCAGCGATGCAGATCTAAAAGCCTCGAGTAGCCAAAACCTCTTTGGCAGCCGAGCGATCACCGGTGCAGCTGATTCGCCTTGGCCCGGTCAGGTAACGAATTCTAAATCCTAGTTTCTTATATAACTCAATAATGCGCGGCGTGGCCTGATTCGAAAGGACAACCGGCCCTGAGTGTGCCGCCAGCCCCAATGCGGTGCGCACCTGATCGTCCCAGCTGAAGCCCCCGGCGTTGTAGGTAGTGAACTCCACGTCGTAGGGCGGATCGGCATAGATGAAATCCTGCGGCTTAGTCGTCAGTTTATCGAGGTCGGAGCAAGTAAACACCCAATGTTTCAGCACCAGCCGAAACCTCGAGAAGTCCTGAGCATAAGCAATCGACTTATGCTTACCAAACGGCACGTTGAATTCGCCGCTTTGATTAAAGCGGCAGAGTCCGTTGAAGCACGTCCGGTTGAGATAGTAGAAAAGTTGGGCCGCCTCCGCACTGAGTTGTTCGCCATTTCTGATTAAATTATTGAATCGCTCACGATGATTGTAGAAACTCTTCTCTTCGTTTCTCATTCCGATCGTCAGCTCAAGACCGCGCTGCAAATGGGTGTAGAAGTTAATCAGGTGAGGATTGATGTCATTTAGTTTGGCGCGTTTGGGGTTTAGACCAAGTGGGCCTGCGAGTCCGCCGCAAAAAGGTTCAACATAACGCCTGGATGAGTGTGGTCCCCAAAGTTCGGCGAGGTGTGGCACGAGCCATCGCTTTCCGCCGGCCCATTTCAAGGGCGGCTTTGGTGTGGCCTGAGAGTCCGTTTGCGCTGGAGTTGGAATCAAATTGGTTAACGAAACTCAGAGTGGTTGCAGTCAAATCTCGGAAAATCATGTTTACCCAGTGTGCAGATGAAAATAGCAGGACCTGTCCAGTTGGGTCAAAGCTGTTTGTGGCGGCGGCTACGTCCAGAAAGTATCAAGATGTTCCTGAGAGTTTTAACCCACACGATTCAAGTCACAGGAAGATATTGCTGTTCAACTTTGCACGATCGTGTTACTTTTAGCCAACTGTATTTCACTGACGCCTTAGCAAAAATCGCTGATAACAACTTTGGAGATGACCTAATGAAACAATCCAATCCTTTAGCCCGAAAGGAATCCCTTATCATCAAAGAACTTGACGGCGAAACTCTCATTTATGACCTGGAGCGCGACAAGGCGCATTGCCTTAACAGCACAGCTGCGCTCGTGTGGAACAATTGCGATGGCATGACAACGGTCGCGCAACTACGTGAGTTGATCGAGGAAAATGCTGGCTCGCCAGTGCCGGAGGAGGTGGCCTGGTTGGCATTGCAGCAGCTGGAAAAGTTCAAGCTGCTGGCAACGCCGGTAAAAGAACCATCTCACTTCTCGGGAATGTCGCGCCGCCAGATGATGCGATTGGTCGGAACTGCGGCGATCGCCGCGCCGATAATCACGTCAATCCTGGCGCCGCCGCCGGCCCAGGCAGCAACACTGCTGCCACCGGGGTCCTGTTGTAACAGCCCCGGGCAATGTGCTTCGGGAAGCTGTGTTCAGGGTGGCCCGTGCGCTGTGACGCCTAGCTCCAAGTCGTGTACCTGATCGATCTCGGATTTGTTAGGGGCGCACTATGGTCGCCCCCTTTGGCGAAGGTCGCAGGTTGGTCTAATCGGCTAATAATGATTTGAACAAGGCGGAATGTTCGAGGGCTCCGCTAAGCGCAGGGACCCTGCTTATGAGTTCCGCGGCATTGTCAGGTGGATACTGCGCTGTTGCTTTCTGATTGATCTCCTCCAAACCAAGGCCCTCTAGTAAGCACTCCAGCACGAAGACATAGGAATCATCAAACTCCGCCATTCCCAACGCGTTCGTTTCTTTTGAGCCCAACACTCGGGTGTGTCCCAGTTCCTCCACCCAATCAAGAATAGTTTCCACCGGCTCCTGATCCGGATAGCGTTGCTTCACTAGCTCCAATATCTTTTCGCGGCTCGGTACGTTCAGCAGCAGCGCCAGGAAGAAGCGATGGGCGTCTTTGGTGATAGTGCCACGCCGCTGAACGATGCTCATTTGACGTTCCTGCTCTTCTAAAACTGGAAGCACCAGATCAGTCAGATCTCCATGGACACTCTTGCATCTTTCCAAGATCGCCTTGAAGCGATCCTTGCCGGTGGATAGACCAAAGAGCGCGTCCATCTCATTGCTCTGGAGTTGTTGGTAAGTCTCCGCCAACGCAAGGTAAGCCGTTTGAAAGTCTGACGAGCAGACGAGATCGCCAATCATCGCATCCGCGTCCTTGTGTTTCATCCCCAGGAGCAATCCGATAGTTTGCAGCTTCTTGATCATTACCGGATTTCTAAAAAAGGGATCCAAAGCAAAATGCGGTTTGCGATAGTCGTACTGCAAAGCGGACGACGGCGTGTGTTCAGTTCTGATTGTGATAGTCGCGGAGGGCCGGTCCAGATGAAACAGGGAGTGGATGAAGTTTCTGCCAGGCTGAATCGTCCGCACGTCCTTCAGCTTGAGCAACTGAACTTCCTCAAGTGCCAGCTCGCCGACTGAAAAGTGTTCGTTGATGATCTGATCTTCGCGAAACGAATAGCGGCTGTGAATACTTGAGCCGAGGAGGACTTGAAAAGCGCCGGTGAAGGAATGTTGATGAATGGTGGTGGTACCATCGAGCCAATAGTAAACGTCGATATAAAACCGCGGACCTGAGAACAGAGTTATCGGCGGATTCCCGAATCGTCCGTCAACATCGTATTGCTGTGGCAGTGAATCGGCGGAGTGAACCCAGCGGATAATTTCCCATGGGTCCACGCGTGCGGTTAAGTCAGACTCAACCAGCGCCTGCGCAGCAATTTCAGGGAAACGTAATTCACTGTAGCCCTCGGCTTTCCAGCGGTTTTCCACCAGTGCGCCGAGTTTTTGAAATTCCTCCATGTGTCCTCTTTCCAATTGGTAATCTGGCTAGCGAGGATAGGAGTCAAACTCGAATTTCGCAAGAGACCTCGAGATCTTTTTTGTCGCGGTCACAACCGAGTGAGACTATGCGTCCGTTTGCGGTTATCGAAGCATTGGACTTATTATCTTTGCCCGCGATTCCCTCTGCCGGAGTGGCGAAATTGGTATACGCACCAGACTCAAAATCTGGCGTTCGCAAGGACATGTCGGTTCGAGTCCGACCTCCGGCACCACGTAATGAAGTTTTCCTGAGTAATTTCGTTCACCGTTTCAGCTTAGTGCCAACTTAACGCCCGCCC
>JBDUDV010000008.1:0-51211 GCA_040002755.1 Acidobacteriota bacterium
GGAAACCGGTCGGGCGCACGGTCGGGATATTTCACTATTAGCTCAGGCATCGGTTTTGATTTCAGTCCGCAAAGCTCAGATCTCAAATTGTGAGATTTCAGAGCCAGGTACGTGTTCTATCTGCTGTCTACTGCGTTTCAAGCTCCACGACTCGACACAACCATTGTTGGCCCCTCATGCACCACGATTGTGCCGGCAATCAAATCATGCAATCCACGCCCCCGCGAGGAGAAGGCGACGATCAGGAATCCGATACCCAAAGTAATAAAGGAAAGCGGATAGCCAACGAAGTGACGGAGCAGCGCCCGTCCAATTCCGATCGCCGACCCATTCTGTCGCAGGATTCGCAGACCGGCGGCCCACTTGCCCAGCGTGAAGCCTGTAAGTCCTGGAAGTACCCCGAGATTCAACCCAGCTACAAGGATCGCCACGAGGATTCCGGCCGTTTCCGAAGAATTGCCCAACGAACGCGCGCCTCCACCCAACGTCCGGCTCAATAATGTACTTAAGGCGAGGATTGCGACCAGGATGATGTAGTCGATCAGGATTGCGCCGCAGCGCAGCGAAAAAGGTGCGCGATACCGCGCGAAACCTTGACTCGAGGCGGGCGACTTCACCTTTGTGCCAGGGACGGCTGCAGCTAAGTTAGCGGTCATTAATTTCTTCCGAAAAAGCGGGCCTTGATTTTGCACTTCGGTCTCTGGTCTTTCTACCTGGAGCTTTGCCCTTTGTATTTCTAACGGCGGTTATTCGAAGCACAAAGACAAAGCTCAAAGATCAAAACCCAAGCCCAAAGACGTTATCCCAGCAGAAAGTGCAGCGTCGTTTCGCCCAGGCGAAGTTTGTCGCCACTGTCCAGCACTCGCGGCTGGCGTGGCGCAAGTCTGACGGAATCGTTAATTACAGTCCCGTTAACTGAACCCAGGTCTTCGACGAGATAGGTCTCGCCTTCGCGCCAGATCCGCGCGTGACGGCGGGAGACTTTGGTTTCGGGATCGAAGCGCGACAGATCGATTTCAGGAAAAACATTTGAGTGCGGGTCAGTACGGCCGAGCAGGTTGTTGTCTTTCTGTAACACGAAAGACGCGTCGAGCTCGGTTGTCCCTGCCACCACCAATTTGGCAGTGGGTCGGGCCGCCGTTAAGGTCGCGCCTGATCCCAGACCGGCCATGGGCTGACGCGCGCCGCAATGCGCGCAGAAAATGTCGTCCGCTGCAATTCGTCCGCCGCAGAAACCGCAATAGACTGTCTGCACTTGGACAGTCTCGCCGCCGATCTGGGTTGAGGTAGCGCCGAAAGTTACTTGCCCCGCGTTTATTTTTTCAAGATGGATAGCTAGCGCATCGCGCATAGCGCCGGCGGTATGAAAACGATCTTCGAGTTTGTACTCAACCGAGCGCATCAGAATCTGCTCCATCTCGCTCGAGATGGATGGCGCGATCTGGCGTGGCAGAGGATTCTTCTGGAAGTCGAAAATCAGGAGCGGGTTGTCCTGTGGATCGGAACCAGTTAACAGGTGAAACAGCGTAGCGCCCAAACTGTAAACGTCCGAACGCGGCTCAACTCGTCCGCCAAAAAGTTCCGGAGGCGCGTAACCCATGGTTCCTACCGCGGTCACGCCTTTCTCTTCCTGCTTCACCCAGCGGGCAATGCCAAAGTCGATCAGCATTACGCGACCGGTGTTGCCGTCGATCATCAGGTTTGCAGGTTTGAGATCGCGATAAATGATCGGCTTGGGACGGCTGTGAAGATACTCCAGCACGTCAGCCGCCTGCATGCCCCAATCGGTGACGGTCTTCTCGTCGACTCGGCCGCCTGGCGCGGTGCGTAACCGTGAAGCAAGGTCACCACCGGAAATGAACTTCATCACCAGATAAAACCGGCCGAGCGGCTCGTCGTAAAAATAATCGTAGATAGTGGGGATTGATGGATGCTCGAGCGAGGTCAGCAACAACGACTCGCGCTTGAAGTCTCCAATCGCTTTTTCATGCTGCGCCGGGTCGAGATGCGACTCGACCATCTCTTTCACTGCGCGCGGCGCGTCGCCCAGGTTTCGATCCTTTCCGAGATACACGGCGCCCATGCCGCCACCGCCGATGCGTCGCACAATCTCGTAACGAGAGTTCAGCACGCTGCCGGGATCGAGTTGTTTTACAGTCGGCCGATGACCGCCGGTATTCCCTCTCTTGACTGTGTGCTTATTGACAACCGGAGCAGCGGGCACATCAACAGTCGACGTGCCGCCCAGGGAGACCGATGAATCCAAGTCGGTAAGGCTGACGTCCCCCTTGATCTCTTCGTTGGCGGCGGCAACCGGCTTGTTCTCAGTCTTAGGCGCCATCGCGGTCCCCGCCGCACTGCTCTCGCCTTCATCTTCGTAAGACATACTAGTCTCCTCAGATTCTTGAGGCGACTTAGAGGTAGACGGCGAGGCAGGCGGGTTCTTCGTTCCGCAATTACTGCAGAACGCTTCGTCCGGCACCGTCGTCGTACCGCATTGGAGACACTCAGCCATTAACTTAACCTTCAGCAGGACAGGCATTTCTCGCTGTCCTGTTATCCAGATTGCCGGTTCTACTTCACCAACTGAAAGCGCAGGAAAGTTTTTCCAACAATAATCTCGTCGCCGTCTTTCAGTGGCTCACGAGTTCCCTTCGGCAGTCTTTTCCCGCGATTGATAAACGTGCCGTTGGTTGATCCCAAGTCTTCGAGGAGATACGTTCCGTCGCTGCACGTAATGCGGGCGTGGCGACGCGAGACCTTTGCGTCCGGATCGTCGGAATCAAGATCTACATCGGGGAAGATTCCGCCGTCGGCGTCCCAACGTCCGATATAAGACTCAGCAGAGCTGAGCAAAAACTGTTTGCCGACAGACTTGCCGCGTTCGATCACCAGTCGTGCGTGAGCCTTCTCACGTGAGCCCAGCGAAGACGAAAGATTTACCGCCGGGCCTGACTTGCCAGCCGCCATCTCAGGCTGCGGCATCTCAGCCGGGGAATGGGAACCGTTCTGTCCCTCCGGTTTGAACAAGTTGACCCCTGAAGGATTGGGACCGGAGTTTGGTCGCAATGGCGCACCGCACTCATCACAGTACTGCCCGCCATCGAGGTTTGAGGCTTTGCACCTTTGACACGTGATCATTGTTTTTTCGGAAGTCTGCGGCCCGCATCCAGTCGGGACAATTCTCAACTTGTGTACTAGAACCGAGCCTAATAACGGTGGATCATTCTAGCGCGAAAGCATTCGACTAGCCAACGTAAGCGATCAGGAGCAGGAGCCAGGAGCAGGAAGCAGGAAAAACGAAGGCATACTTTCAATCATCGTGCACCTGCCTCCTGCCGTCTACATCCTGCCTCGGTTTCTACTTCCCTGCTTTCTGCCTTTAATTGAAACTGTTGACGGTTTTTTGACGTAAGAGTTACTCGAATCAGGTCGGTTTCTGAATCGGCGCGTTTTCATGCAAAATCAATATTTTGACAGAACCCGAACAAGTTTAACTTTCGAATTTAAGGTACAGCTATGGCTTTAACGAAGAAGAAGAAGATTATCATCGCGGTGGCGGCCGTCGCAGTTTTGGCGTTGGTCATCATTATCAGTGTATTCGCCAGCCGCAAAGATGAAGCGGAAGTAACCACCGTCAAGCTTGACGTGAAGCCCGAGCTGCGACAGACCGTAACGGCCTCCGGCGAAGTCAGACCTGTTCGCTATATAAAATTGACGAGTGAGGTTCCCGGTCGTATCGAGGAGATTTACGTTAACGCCGGCGATCAGGTGACGCAGGGCAAGCCGCTCGTGCGCGTTGATCCCACGCAGCTACAATCAAGCCAGGAAGCGCAATTTGCCGCAACCCAGGCATCCCTCAACGACATTCAGAGCGCGCGTAATGCCGTCTCAAACGCGCAGCAGGGTTTGGTGGTTGCCGAGTCGTCGGTAGCGTCGGTGCGGCAACAGTTGGTCGCACTACAAACTCAGGTAGATCGTGCCCAGGTTGATTTGAACACTGCGCAACGAGAACTGAAACGCAACAGTGATCTGATTGAGTCGGGAGTTGCTTCACGCTCTGAATACGACGCCGCGCGTGATCGGTTCGATCAGGCGAAGATTGCTTTGCAGACTGCCCGAGCGAACCTCGAGTCGCAGCAAATTGCCGTGAAGGAGTCGATCGAACGAGCCAACCTGCAAAAGGTCGTCGTACAGGAAGCGAAAACGGGCATCAAGACTTCAGAGATGCGCGCCAACCAGCAATCAGCTTTGCTGCGCGGGCAGTCGAGCCAGCGTTCGAAAGCTACGCAGCTTTCACCGCTCAACGGCGTGGTGGCCGATATCCCCACGCGCGTAGGTGAATATGCTGTCGCCGGTCTATCGACTACTCCGCTGATGACCATCGCCGACATGTCAACAATCAACGTGGAAGTCAACGTGGACGAGACAGAAATTTCCAACGTCGAAGTTGGACAGCAGGCGAAAGTGAAAGTAGACGCGCTGGGCGACAAAGAGATCACGGCAGTGGTCAAACAAAAAAATCCGCTCGCGGTTTCCAAGTCTGACACGCAAGGCGGACTCTCGAACCGGGTGAACGTTCAGGAAGCCAAAGAATTCAAAGTCACCGTTGAGCTACGTGACATGCCAGACGAGATTCGCGCGGGCCTTCGACCAGGCATGAGCGCAACGGCAACGATTACTACGAAGACCAAGAACAACGTAATCGCGGTGCCGCTCGAAGCAATCGTCGAGAAAGCGCCACCGGCGCCATCACCGGGAACGACCGTTAATGGCAGCGTACCGGCGGCATCGAATGGAGAAAAACCGAAGAGCCTTAAGGGCGTTTACCTGATTGAAGGTAACAAGGTCAGGTTCATCGAAATAACAACCGGGATAACCGGCGAAGCTGATATCGAGGTCACCAGCGGCGTTAAGTCGGGCCAGGAAATCGTGCGTGGACCAAGCCGCGTATTGAAGACGCTCAAAGACGGCATGAGCGTAAAACGCACGGAACGTAAAGCCGGCGCTAACGGCAACGCAAACGAGGGCAGCTAATGAGCGACGCGACACTCGTATCAAATGATGCCCCGACCGTTTTGCCGACAGAGCCGAAGGCGCCAACAGCGCACGACTCCAACTCGCTCATCTCGATGCGGGAAATCTGGAAGACTTACCAGATGGGCTCGGAGCAAGTGCACGCGCTTCATGGAGTCTCGTTCGACATTCCCAGAGGCGAGTACATCGCGATCATCGGACCGTCCGGCTCGGGCAAGTCAACCCTGATGAATCTCATCGGCTGCCTTGATACACCGAGCAAGGGCGAATACTGGCTTAACGCCAAGAACGTTTCGGAGATGGACGACGACGAACTCGCGCGCATACGCAATCAGGAAGTCGGGTTTGTTTTTCAAACCTTCAACCTGTTGGCGCGCGCCACTGCGCTTCATAATGTCGAGCTGCCGCTGATTTACGGTGGTGTCGGATCCGCACAACGACATGAGATGGCCATGAAGGCGCTCGCCGCAGTCGATCTCGCGGACCGCGTCACGCATCGTCCCAATGAACTGTCTGGAGGACAACGCCAGCGCGTCGCAATCGCCCGCGCACTGGTTAACCATCCTTCAATTCTTCTTGCCGACGAACCAACCGGCGCGCTCGACTCGCACACGAGCATGGAGATCATGGACCTCTTCGAGCGCCTGCACGGCGAAGGCAACACGATCATCGTCGTCACGCATGAACCCGATATCGCCGCTCGGGCGCACCGCGTGATTTCCATTCGCGACGGCGAGATCGAGAAAGACGAAAAGAGCAGGTAACGACCCGTTCCGCCGATTTGGTAACGGTCGCACGGGCGGGTAATTGTACCCGCCCATTTTTATTTCATGTCATCACTATTCAAGAAGCGCGCAGTGACCTACGATCCTGTAAACGACGAAGTACAAGTTAGGAAACGTTCGTCTTCGTTTCTGAAACTGGCGCCGTTATGGGACGCGTTTCTGGTAGCGCTTGGCAGTCTGCGGCAAAACAAACTTCGTACCGCGCTCACGCTGGTCGGCATCGTGGTTGGCGTGGCGGCAGTAATCGCGGTTGTGACGATCATTCAGGGACTTGACAACAAAGTCGCCACCACGTTTTCTTCGCAAGGGTCCACCGTCTTCACGATTTCAAAACGGCCGCAGATCATCAGATCGCGCGAAGAGTTTGTAAAGTTCAACAAACGCAAGGACGTGACGCATGAAGACGCGGAAGCGATTGCCCGGCTCTGCAGCGCGTGTTGGCGCGTGGGCGTGGCAGCGAATGTGCGCGAGACTGTCAAACACGGCGACCAGAAATTCGAGAACGTAAACATTCGCGGCGTTACGCCCGGGACGATGTTTGATATCGACGGCCGCACTATCGATGCTGGTCGCATCTGGACCGAAGCCGAAGGTGCTTCCGGTCGCGAAATTTGCGTGGTTGGTCCGGACGTGCTCACAAATCTTTTTGGCGGCGCTTCCGCGGATCGCGTGATTGGTCAGGAAGTCAGAATTTCGGGACGCCCGTTTCAGATCATCGGCGTGCTCGAGCCGCTCGGCTCAATCTTCGGCAACTCGCGGGACAGCGTCGCCTACATCCCTTATTCGACTTACCAAAAGATCTACGGTGCGCGCGATTCGATCGTCACCTTCATACAGGTTCCGACTGCCGCACAACTTGAACTCGCAGAGGATCAAGCGCGCACGGTGATGCATAATCGTCGCGGCGGAGTTTTCAAGCAGGAAGACGATGAGGGCTTCGCGTTAGAAACGCAGGATGTCTTCCTCGAACTTTACGGCAAGGCGACGGCGAATATTTATATCGTCACCATTGGCGTAGCGGCGATTTCGCTCGTGGTTGGCGGCATCGTCGTCATGAATATAATGCTGGTGTCCGTGACAGAACGTACCAAGGAGATTGGCATCCGCAAGGCCATCGGGGCGCGGCGCAAGGATATTCTGACGCAGTTTCTGATCGAGGCGGTGATGGTGACGGCGCTGGGCGGGGCCATCGGCGTGCTAACAGGTTTTGGGCTCGCCTATCTAATCGCAGCGTTGATCGGGTTTCCCCTTTTGATTAGCGTTGCTTCGGCCGTGCTGGGCGTGGGAGTCTCGTCGGTAGTCGGAATCATCAGTGGACTCTGGCCGGCGTGGCGCGCGGCGCGACTTGATCCGATTGAAGCGCTACGCTCGGAGTGAGCCGAGCAGACAGCAAACAGCAGTCAGCAATCAGCCGGAAAGGAAACCTGTGGCTGCTGAACGTCTTTTTAGGCATTGCCCGCTAAGTGCTGTTTGCTGTTTACTGACTGCTGATTGCTTTCTTATGAGACTGGACGACATCAAAGAATCCGCCCTGATGGCTTTCGACACGTTGCGTGCCAACAAGCTGCGGTCGTCTTTGACCATACTCGGCGTCAGTGTCGGGGTGATCACGATTATTTTTATGGTTTCGATCATTCAGGGGCTGAACAAAGCATTCGCGGATCAGGTCGAGTCGCTGGGTTCAAATACAATCTTTGTTTCGAAGTTTGAGCCGAGTTTTGGTAAGCCACCCGGACCGGAAGAGGTCCATCGCAAAGACCTCACCATGGACGATGCCGAAGCCCTGCGCCGAGAAGCCCCTTCAGTCGCGGGCGTTTCGCCAATCCATCGCATGATCTCGGTGACGGCGCGCTTCCAGGACAAGCAATCGGATACGCCAATTCTTCTCGGCGTCACGCCTTATTACGAATTCGTCCAAACGCAATATGTGGCGCGTGGCCGCTTCATCAAGGATTTCGACATGGATGGTCGCAACAATGTGTGCGTCATCGGCGTCGACGTCGTTCACGCACTCTTCCCCTATGAAGACCCAATCGAAAAAGACATTCGCATCAACGGCAACCCTTATCACGTCATCGGCGTGATGGAACCGCTCGGAAGCTTCTTTGGCCAGTCGCGCGACAATTCGATTTTCATTCCCGTCAGCACGTTCGATAAGTACTACCCTGATCGCCCGTTTCCGGAAGTAGTTTTCTTCATCATTATTCGTCCTAAGTCGCGCGCTTACGTGAAATCAGCGATGGATGAGATAACTGACATCCTACGCCGGCGTCGTCGCGTGCCCCTGGGCGACCCGAATAACTTCGGCATCACCTCGCAGGACTCGCTGCTGGATATTTACAATCAACTAACCGGCGCGACGGCGCTCGTGCTCACTGCGATTTCCTTCGTCGCTCTGATGATCGGCGGCATCGGCGTGATGAACATCATGCTCGTCTCGGTGACTGAGCGAACAAAAGAGATCGGCGTTCGCAAGGCGGTGGGCGCTACGCGTTTGAATATACTCTCGCAGTTTTTAATCGAGGCTGTAGTGTTGACCGGAATTGGCGGACTCGCTGGCCTGGCCGTCGGCGAATTGCTGGCGTTCCTGGTTAACAGATACTCGCCTTTGCCCGCGTACGTGCCGATATGGGCAATTGCGGTCGGCATTGGCATCTCAGCGGGCGTTGGGATCGTGTTCGGCTTGTGGCCGGCCTGGAAAGCTGCGCGGCTCGATCCGATTGAAGCCCTGCGCTGGGAGTAGCTCCTTTGGGCTACGATGCAACCAAATTGAAGTCCAAGCCGTAGTATCTAAGCCGTGAAATTCATCGAGACTCTTAAACTTGCGATCGCCGCAATCTGGACACATAAACTGCGTTCGGCGCTGACGCTGCTCGGCATGGTCATCGGGGTGATGGCCTTTGTTGTCGTGGTATCCCTCATTCAGGGTTTCAATGTTTACGTTGATGAGAAGATCGCCGGCATTGGTGCGAAGTCTTTTAATGTTCAGCGCTTTAATCCGTTTGAAGATTTTAAAGACACTGACACGATCGCCGCAGCTCAAAGACGCAACAAAGATCTCACCATGGAGGATTACGATTACCTGCTCCAGCGCTCAACTCTAATTGACAAGCTGGGCGCCAAGGCGCGGGCCAGTCCATCCGAGGTCAAGCGAGACAGCAATTTGCTTGAGGATGTATTTGTAACGGGCGCCACCGCAAACACAGCCGACATCGAGAACCGCGATATCGCGAGCGGTCGATTTTTTACGAACGGTGAAAATGAGGCCGCGTCGCGCGTCGCTTATATCGGCGCCGATGTAGCAGCGAAGATTTTCCCTGCCGGCAATACCATCGGCAGCGAGATCACTATTAGAGGTTTGCCCTACCGTGTAATCGGAGTCGAAGCCGCAAAGGGCACCGTCTTCGGTATTCCGCAGGACACCTTCATTGTCCTCCCGTTGAAAACGTACGCCAATAACTTCGGTGGTTTGGTGCGGCAGCGTTCACTTTACTTTCTGGCAACGTCGAAGACGGACAAACAATTTGCCGATGCCGTCGAGGAGACTAGATTTCTAATGCGCTCGCGACGCAAACTAGCCGCCGGCGAGAAAGACAACTTCGGCATTGTTACGCCTGATGCGATTACCGGTTTACGCGATCGGATTTTTGGTTCCATCTTCATTGTTGCGATGGTCGTTCCTGGTATCGCCCTGATCGTTGGCGCGATCGTCATCATGAACATCATGCTGGTTTCAGTGACTGAGCGCACCAAAGAGATTGGCATTCGCAAATCTCTCGGCGCCAGAAGAACGGACATTCTGAAGCAATTTCTGGTCGAAGCGGTGACGCTGGCGACGATCGGCGGAGCCGTGGGAATCTTCCTGGCATGGATCATCGGCCGTATCGTGACCGCCTTCATTTTCCCAACTTATTTGTCGCTATTCGCAATTCTTGGGGCCCTGGCAGCGTCAGGCGCCGCCGGCACCCTTTCCGGACTTTTCCCGGCCTGGAAGGCGGCGAGTCTGGATCCGATTGAGGCGCTGCGAGTGGAATCGTGAGTCTGGCTGTCAAGACTAAGCCGGCAACGGGTCACTGCTGGAGGCAGGCGACGAACTAATGAAAATTCTCCGCAACGACATTTATGAAAACCTGCGAATGGCCCTTTCGACGTTACTCGCCAATAAGCTGCGCTCGTTCCTAACCGTCTTCGGTGTTGTTATCGGCATCATCACGGTGATGCTGATTGCCTCCATCATCAGCGGGATAGATGTCGCGGTTAAGAAGGAAGTCGAGTCGTTCGGCACCCGCTCGATTTATATCAGCAAATACAATCCGGGAATTCACATCGGCAGACTCTCCCGCGAGGAGCGCATGCGCAAGGAATTGACCTTCGACGATTCGGTAGCCTTGTCAGGACTGCCAACCGTGGAATTGTCGGTTCCTTTTCTTGATATCACCAATAATTTTTTCGGCCAGAAGCTGCTGGTTTCCGGCGGCGGCAAGACTACCGCCGGTGTCGCGTTGCAAGGCACGCTGCCTGAGTTTGAAAAGGCGGGCACGCAAGTAATTTCTGAAGGACGCTTTTTCTCCGATTCTGAAACTGAAAACCGGGAAAACGTTTGCGTAGTCGGCTCCCAGGTGGCGGACGATTTCTTCGCTTTTGGATCGCCTGTTGGTCAACAAATAAAAATCGGCGCGGATGAATTTCGTGTTGTGGGCGTGCTGCAAAAACGTGAACAATTTCTTCCGAGCGGAGGTAGTGACGATCAGAACAACGTCATTTATATCCCTTTCTCGGTCGCGAAGAAACTGAAACCGAACGCGGACGATGTCTACGTGCTCGCGGTGGCGAAGGCCGGAATGATGGACGAAGCAAAAGACCAGGTGCGCGATCTGTTACGGGTACGACGTCAGGTGCCTTTTTCAGCACCGGACAACTTCGGCATGGAAACTTCGGAAAGCATTCTCGACAACTTTCGCTCAATCACTTCGGGCCTGGCGATTGCGATGGTAGTCATCTCGTCTGTAGGCCTGATGGTGGGCGGCATCGGCGTAATGAACATCATGCTGGTTTCGGTTACTGAGCGCACGAGAGAAATCGGCGTACGCAAGGCTATCGGCGCGCGCCGCAGCGACATCATGTGGCAATTCCTCATCGAGGCCGCAACCTTGACCGGTATTGGTGGTCTGGTAGGACTTTCAATTGGCTGGCTGCTCACGCTGCTGTTGCGCCTGCTGCTGCCTTCCTATGTGCCGCTCTGGGCGCCTGTCGGTGGCTTCGTCGCGAGCGTGGGCATTGGTTTGATTTTCGGAATCTGGCCGGCGTGGAAGGCGGCGCGCCTCGATCCGATTGAATCGCTCAGGTATGAGTAGGACAGACATTGCTATCTGTCCCTGACGCACCAAGCTCATCTCGTCGGTCGAACAAAGTGTAGTTAGCTACGATATGAAGCTGGAGAACAGCGTCGCGAAAATCATCCCCAGAATCAGCGCCAGCACCCACAGTGTTATCGAGACTCCCCAGGCTGCGCTGGAACTCACTTTCTGCCCGGCATGTTGTAGCCCCTTCACTCTCAACCATAGACCGTAGAAAGAAAGCACACCAATTACGCTTCCCATAACGAAGAGCGCGGGATGGTCCGCCGGCTTGAAAAGTATTCCCAAGTTGTCCTGCAACATCGTTTCCGCGTTTAGGACGGGATGAATGTCCTCCGGCGCCTTAACGTAGAGAAGAATCAAACTTACAAGCTTGGTAATCACTATTACCGGCAAGTATCCCCAGATTACGGCGGCGAATGCCTGCCAGTAATTGATGCGTCCGCCAAACGCGAGCACTCCCAACAAACAAAGACCAGCGACAAAGGCAACAAAAGCGAAAACCTTTACAAAGCTTTTAGCGGCAGTTTGGATCTTTTGGATAGGTTGTTTTGCTTCCTGAAGAGCCTGCTCCTTCGCTTGCTCCATTTTTTCCGGAGGAGGCTTTATCGGACTATCAGCCAGCTTCTCGAAAGTGAATTCCACAATGCGCTCCGGAGTAAGACGTTGCACGAAGGCCACATTGTAAGCAGCACTCACGATTCCGATAACCAAAAGCGCGGCTAGCCAGGTGGGGTGCGTCCTCAGGTTTCGGAACACGCGGCTGGGTTCATAAAAAATCCCAGTTAGTTTCTGCATCCCTGACATCGGAGGTTCTTCCGCTCCAGTGGTTTGCGGCAGACGAATGAAGCTGAAGACCAACAGCAAGGCGCCCCAGAACAAGAAGGCGAGACCAGTCCAAAATCCGCCGGGAAGAAGTTTCGCAATGCCGGCCACGGCAAGTATCAGACCGAAAACAAGCAAAACAATTGCGGGCATGCGCAGTTTCGTCGGCCGCGGAGCCAATACTTCGACTGCTGGTTGCGGCGGGGCCGGCGGTGGCTGAAATTCCTGATTGGGATCACTCATTTATGTATCCTCCGTTGTTCATAGAGGACGGGGAGACAACAGTCCGTCCGCAGTTAAAAAGAATTCGGCTGAGATACGCTGGGCCGCTGCGGTTTGTTTCATCCACACGAACCGTGAGCGGTAAATGGTAAGCAGTAAGCAGTTGTTCACTCGTCGGCCCGCCTTTTTTTTGCTTGCTGCTTACCGCTCACTGCTCACTTTCTGCGTAATCTTTGGAGACGCGGTCTCCCATCCGGGCACGCGAATGCAGGCGACCTCATGACCCGGCAAGACCTCGCGCAACTCCGGATCAATCCGCGCGCACTCCGGAATCGCTATCGGACAACGCGTGCGAAAGCGACAGCCTGACGGTGGATTGATCGGTGTGGGCACGTCGCCTTGTAAAACGATACGGTCGCGTTTGTGTTTAGGATCGGGAATCGGAATCGCCGACAGCAAGGCCTTGGTATAGGGATGCGACGCCCCCGCGTAAAGCTCAGCCGCAGTCGCCACCTCGACAATTCGTCCCAGGTACATCACTGCGACGCGCGTTGAGATGTGCTCAACAACTGCGAGCCCGTGGGAAATGAAAAGATACGCGAGTCCGAATTCCTTTTGTAGATCCTGAAGCAGATTAACTACCTGCGCCTGCACGGAAACATCGAGGGCGGAGACCGGTTCATCAGCGACGATGAGTTTCGGATTGAGCGCGAGCGTGCGGGCGACACCGATGCGCTGGCGCTGGCCGCCGGAAAACTCATGGGCGTAACGATTGCGATAATCCGGGTCAAGCCCAACCCTCCGCAACAGTTCAGCTACGCGACCTTGTCTTTCCTTTTTCGTCCCGATCTTATGGATGACTAACGGCTCGCCAACGATGTCGCCAACCTTCATGCGTGGATTGAGTGAAGCAAATGGATCCTGAAAAACTATCTGCATCTCGCGACGAAGCTCCCGCATCTCCGCTTTCCCTAACGAAAGCACATCGCGCCCTTCAAACTTTATTTCCCCTGCCGTCGGTTCGATCAAACGCAGCAGACAACGTCCGACCGTACTCTTACCACAGCCCGATTCGCCGACGAGTCCCAATGTTTCACCATGGAAGACTTCAAACGAAACGCCGTCAACCGCGCGCACCACGTCGTCGCTGTTCTCGACGGCGAAGTGCTTCACTAGCCCGCGTACTTCCACAAGTTGTTGGGAATTTGTTTCCATCAAGTCCCGGAGCCATCCACAGATTACACAGATTCTTCTTTGACGATAACGTTATTCCTGGCTTCAAGGGAAATAAGAGACCTCGCCGCTCGGTCGCTTTCTAATCTGTGAACTCTGCGTAATCTGCGGATACTTTCTGGTGATCCGCAGCAACCGCCGACGCCAAATCGAAAAGCACGCAACGTACCTTTACATCACCTTCAAGCTCGTAAAGTGGGATCTCTTGCTCAGTGCAGCGCGGCATCCGGTGCGGACAGCGCGGCGCGAAGTGACAACCCGGCGGCAAATCAGTAGGGCTCGGCACCGTCCCCTCGATCGTCTCGAGGCGTTCCTTCTTGGCTACGGTGACGTTGGTAAGTTTGGGAACCGATCGCAGCAACCCTTGAGTGTACGGATGCTTAGGCCGCGCAAACAATTCATCCACCGGCGACTCCTCAACGATCCGTCCGGTGTACATGACCGCCACGCGATCAGCGACTTCGGCCACCACACCAAGGTCGTGAGTAATCAGCAACACGGCGAGCTCGCGATTTCTTCTGAGCTCATCCAATAGCTCCAGAATTTGCGCTTGGATGGTGACGTCCAGCGCGGTTGTTGGTTCGTCGGCAATCAGGAGCTTGGGATCGCAGGCGAGCGCCATTGCAATCATCACCCGCTGGCGCATGCCACCCGAGAGTTGGTGCGGATAATCGTCGACCCGGCGCGCCGGATCTGGAATCGACACCTCGCGCATAGCTTCGATTGCTGCAGCGCGCGCTGCTTTGCGCGAAAGTTTGCGATGGAGTCTAAGTGCCTCGGCAATCTGTTCGCCGACCGTGAAGACCGGGTTCAGCGAAGTCATTGGATCCTGAAAGATCATGGCTATGTCGTCGCCGCGAATCTGCCGCATCTCGGCGTCAGACAACTGCAGAAGGTCCTTGCCGTCGAAATTGATTTCACCGCCAACGATCTTGCCCGGCGGCGCAATCAGCCGCATGATCGAAAGCGCAGTGATCGACTTTCCACAACCCGACTCGCCAACCACTCCCAGCAGCTCACCGGTATCGATGTAGAAACTCACGCCATTGACCGCGCGCACCAGTCCGGCACGCGTGGGAAAATGCGTTTCGAGATTCTTAACTTCGAGCAGGTGCGACATACGAATTCGGTTCTACCAACGATTAGCGTACAAGTGTTGCAACTGCAACCCCGCAGTAATAACAGATTGAATTTGCTGCGGCGGCTGCCGGTAATTCTGCTGGAAAAGGAAAAGCTGATTACCGCCGCCGTCGGCGCTGAGGCCCAGGTTCATTTCATAAAAGCCAAGCAGGGCGTCATTAAAGAGACTGCGTAGGGCTGGTTCATCCGGTCCGCGCAACAAATACTTACTCGAAAAGGTTGGATGATTGCCGAAGTCAACGTCCTGGTAGCCAAATGCCTCAATGAGTTTATGAAAAAGATGCTCAGGCCGTAACGAGAAGAACGGGAGGTTGAGATTGCGCGGCTCAAAATATACGACCGACTGCTGGAACGTCTGCGAGTTTTTCCCGCCACCAACTGTGTAGCGATAATCAAAAACGGCGGCCTTCACACCCTCAAGCTCGCCGTACATCGCGTTCGCAATGCTCTTGCTGTGACCTTGATTGAAGAGCGCAAACGTTTCCAGATTGGGAATCCAATTCATGGTCGCGATGGAACTAAACTGCCAGCCCAGCAAAGTCGCAACGCTCGAGAGCTGTCGTGTCCGCTCCTGCGCGCGTTTGCGGCTAACAATTAGGGCCACTATGAGTAGGCCGATGATGAAAACAATAAAGCCGACAATCACCAGAACGGTTAGGATTGTAGAGAGTTGATCTTGATTCACGGTACGGATTTGAAGTCTTATCTAAGAGTCTATGGTTGGATAACTATACCGTTGAAGTTTCTTTATATTCACCCCAAACTTTGCGGAAGCGGTTGCTGATCTCACCGACCGTGGCCTGAGCTTCGACGCATTCAAGAATGCGCGGCACCAGGTTTTCTGTGCTGTTCGCTGCCGCCTCAAGGTTCGCAAGCGCCGCGTCCGCGGCAATAGAATCGCGGTGACTACGTACTGCGCGCAGGCGATCAATCTGTTGTTGCTCGATCGCCGGATCGATGCGCAGCGTGGGTACCGGGTTTTCTTCTTTACTCTGAAACCGATTCACGCCGACGACGACCGATTCTTCGCTCTCGATCGCTTTCTGATAACGGTAAGCTGACTCCTGAATCTCCTTTTGCACGTAACCCGTTTCGATCGCGCGCAACATTCCACCAAGCGCGTCAATTCGTTCCAGATAGTTACTGGCACGATCTTCAATCTCGTCGGTCAGGTGTTCGATCGCATAAGAACCACCAAGCGGATCAGCGATGTCGGCCACTCCGGATTCGTGCGCGATTACTTGTTGGGTGCGCAAGGCTAGGCGCGCTGCTTCTTCCGTAGGCAACGCGAGCGCTTCGTCCATCGCGTTCGTGTGCAGCGATTGCGTTCCGCCGAGCACGGCGGCAAGCGCTTGAATAGTCGTGCGCACAATATTTACTTCCGGTTGTTGCGCCGTCAGTGACGACCCCGCGGTCTGCGTGTGAAAACGCAACATCAACGAACGCGGATCGCGGGCCTTGAAACGCTCGCGCATGATGCGCGACCACAGCCGGCGCGCCGCGCGATACTTGGCAATCTCCTCGAGCAGGTTGTTATGCGCGTTGAAGAAGAAGGATATGCGCGGCGCAAACTCGTCTACATCGAGGCCAGCTCTCAGCGCTGCCTCGACGTAAGTGATTCCGTCCGCCAGCGTGAAGGCAACTTCCTGCACCGCGGTCGAACCGGCTTCGCGAATGTGGTAGCCGCTGATTGAGATGGTGTTCCAGTTTGGCACTTCGCGCGCGCAATAAGCGAAGGTGTCTGTAACCAGACGCAGCGACGGTCGCGGAGGGAAAATGTAAGTGCCGCGCGCGATGTATTCTTTAAGAATATCGTTTTGCAGCGTGCCTTTAACCTTGTCGAAGGAAATATTCTGCTTACGCGCGACTGCCAGATACAGACAAAGCAACGTGGAGGCGGTCGCGTTGATAGTCATTGAAGTCGACACGCTATCGAGCGGAATGCCGTCAAACAATCGCAGCATGTCTTCCAGTGAATCGATAGCTACGCCGACTTTACCGACTTCGCCGCTGGCCAGCGGATCGTCTGAATCCAGACCAATCTGCGTCGGCAGATCGAAAGCGACTGACAGCCCGGTTGTGCCTTGCGCCAGCAGATACTTGTAACGCGCATTGGATTCTTCGGCAGTGGCATAACCTGCATACTGCCGCATGGTCCAGAGCCGGCCGCGATACATGTTTGAGTAAATGCCGCGTGTGTAGGGAAAATCGCCCGGGGAGTTCAGGTCTTTGTCGTAGTCGATGGGCTCGGTGTTAGACGGATTGAAGTCGGCAGGCAGATCGATTCCGGAAGAGGTTTCGAAACGCGTGTGGCGCTCACCGTGTGATTTGGTTCCCATGATTGCCTGGTTAGTCGCTCGCGAAGAAATCGAAGCCTAACATAGTGACTACAGGCTCGCAATTCAGTGACACTTTGATCGTCCTGGAGTGCGCCGACCTGTCGGCGCTTTGGTCGCTGGCGACCTGGCGCCCGCAGCGTCGCACGTTCAGTTCAGCGTCGCCGCTTATGATAGATTCTTCCTACCAAGGACCTATGAATGAAGTAACCGTCAACAAACGCGGGGCCGATCGCATTCGCGGCGGGCACCTTTGGATTTACCGCAGCGACGTCACCGATACAAAGGGCGCGACGGGTGGCTCGATCGTATTCGTACGCGATCCGAAGCGAAACTTCGTTGGCCAGGCGTTCTTCAGCGACAGTTCGCAAATCGCTTTGCGGTTTCTGGGTCAAACGGAAGGGTCAATCGATCGCGAATGGTGGCGCCGGCGAATTCGCGAGGCTGCCGGCCGCCGCGCGCTGGCTCCAGACACTAACACTTATCGGCTGATCTACTCCGAAGGCGACTTGCTGTCGTCAATAATCATCGACCGCTATGATGATGTCCTCGTGCTGCAAACTCTCTCGCAAGGCTCCGACGCCATCAAGCCGTTGCTCGTTGAATTGCTGGCGGAAGAATTCAAGCCGCGAGCAATCATTGAACGCAACGACGTGCGTGTTCGCCAGCATGAAGGTCTGGAGCTGATCGCGGGGACGCTCTACGGCGACGCACCGGCAGAGTTTGAAATTGTACAGGATGGTATTCGCTTCCTTGTGTCGCCGCTTTCGGGACAGAAGACTGGATCGTTTCTCGATCAGCGCGAGAATCGCGTTGCGGCGCGCGCCTTGGCGCATGGCCGGGCGCTCGATTGCTTTACGTTCGCGGGCGCGTTTGCGCTCAACCTCGCAGCCGTCTGCGATAGCGTTGTTGGAATCGACATCTCTGCGGACGCGATTGATGCCGCGCGCAAGAACGCGGAACTGAACAACATCAGCAACGCTGAATTTCGCGAAGCAAACGTTTTCGATGCGTTGCGTGAACTTGAAGCTACCGGCGAGCGCTTCGACACGATCGTGCTCGACCCGCCGGCGTTTGCGAAGAATCGCGCGAGCGTCAACGCGGCCGCGCGCGGTTACAAAGAAATAAACCTGCGCGCGATCAAGCTGCTAAACCCGGGCGGCATCCTCGTAAGTTGCACTTGTTCATATCACATGCCCGAGGATCTATTTCTGGGAATAATCGCGGCCGCCGGCAGCGACGCGCGCCGCAAACTGCAACTCGTTGAGAAGCGAACGCAGGCCGGCGATCATCCCATTCTGCTGAGTGTGCCGGAGACTTATTACTTGAAGTGTGTGATTGTACGCGTGCTGGATTGACGTATTCAGCGTTGCGCGGTGTAGCTGCCGCTTAATCGTGAAAGCCAGGCGGAGTAACGATCCTTAACGCGCGCTAGCCAGATTTGAAAGTCTCCTGCGTGTTTCACCTTCTCAAAGCGCTCAAGCTGAACCAGCAGTTCTCTTCTGAGGCTATGCGCTGCTGTCTCGATTGGTGATTGCAATCGTTCGCGCTTAATTTCCGGAAACTCCGCTACCAGCGAGGCAACATCTGCGTCCTCCGCACCCACGCTAATGGCGTTTAGTTGAGCGCTAAGCTCCGCTGGCGAAGTGGACGTCCCGTTTTCCAGGAGCGGGAGCAGGCGCGTGAGTTCCGTCTTGCGGCCGAGGGTGAATGCCCGGAAAGTTGCTGCCGGTTCAGCGCTGCCCTCGTAGCTCCCGTCTGCAAACATCACTGATTCAATTACTATCCGCTGAGCCGGCGGCACTACTGGAGCGTAGCCTCCCGGTGTCATATTGGGATTGATCGACAACGGCTGTTTCAGTTCGCCTGAATCTCTCGCCTTAATAAGAGGTTGGCCGTCTTCGCCTTGCGGCATGACACTCAACCTCTTACGGCCTGCCTGCATAATGTTGACCTGCAGGGCGCTGATGTTTCTGTCTGACAGATTGCGGAGGGTGAGCTTGTAATACGGAAAGGTTGAAACTAACGGCTCAACGCCAACGACTTCGACGGACTTAGTTTTGTTTTCAATAGCAGGGAGTTCGCTTGTTTGTGGAGCCACTCTGATTACCTTTATTTCAAAAGGCTCTACCCCAAAATCCTTCAGAGCGTCAATCGTCACTTTTTCATTCTCGCGCACGGCACAAGTCGCGACCTGGTCCTCGGTATCATAGAATTTTCCGCCACGCATAACCGACACGTTAATTCTTACTGAATCTTCTTCGAAATACGGACTGATTCGGACGGCATAGATAGGCTTGTCGCCGTCCGGAAGCCTCCAACCTGGTAGTCGTCCGAAGCGCCCATACCAGGCCCAACTTCTGGACTCCGAAGACCGACGGACAGGCAGGTAAGCTGGAGGAGAACCAGCAACAATCGTAATTTCGAGCACCAGACCGGTTTCTGCAGTTTGGCTTTTCGCTGGTTGCGCGTGAACAGAACCAAGCAGACAAGCCAGCGATACGGCCGTGATAGCGAGGCGCTTGAAGCTCATACTGGTTCTTCCTACAATTCGCGATTAACTTTGTATTTCCTCGGTGCGCACGCTCTCGGCAAGTCGCTTAGCTTCCGGCAGGGCTCCGAGTGCGCGCAATACTTGCGGATCGCTGTCGAGCAAGACGCGCGCGCCGGCGTCGTTGGAATACGCAGCCGTAACGATCTCATCGCGCAGCCGCAACTTCACGAAATCGAGTTCTTCATCAAGTTGCGCCGGAGTTAGTTGCGATGCGGTGTCGGTACGCACAAAGTTACGAAAAGCTTCAAGTACTCGATCATTGATCGGATAATCGGTGGCTTTCGCGTTCTTGCCATACTGCACTTGTCCAACCTTGTAAGACTCGAGGGCGGGAATCAGTCCGGCGGCAAGTTGCCGGGTAAACTGAAACGCCGCTTCAACGATGCGATTTTTGAGTGGTGAAAAAACCAGCGGCTTAACGTCAATGTCGGGTGTGATTCCGCCGCCGCCGTAAAAAACGCGGCCCGCTGCTGTCTTCACTGCCGGACCACTTTGCGGATGCGGAGTCGGCGAGGCCTGCGCCAGGGTCGCTTCAGTATTCTTTGCGTTTTGCGGGGACGAAGGCGAACTTGCGGGCGCAGGTGATCCAGCCGGCTTTGTCTCCTCGTCGTCGTGTCGCGTGTAGTAGTCGTAGAGTGAACCGCTGGAATAATCACGCTGCAACGAACGACCGTAGGGCGTGTAATAACGTGCGGTGGTGAGTGTCAGGCCAGTATTAAACGGCAGGAGAAATACGTGTTGGACGAGTCCTTTTCCGAAACTTGTCTCACCCACGATCAAGCCGCGATCATGATCCTGAATCGCGCCGGCGACGATTTCTGAAGCCGAGGCAGTGCCGCGATTGATCAAAACAACCAGCGGCACGTCCTCAGGATCTGAGCCCGTCGATTTATAGACGATCGGGTCGCTGTATTCAGTGCGACCTTTAACTGAAACAACCACCTGCCCACGCGGAAGGAATTCGCTGGCGACGTCTATCGCCTGATTGAGCAACCCGCCGGGATTGCCGCGCATGTCCAGGATTACCTGGCGCATTCCCTGGGTCTTCAGTTTGTCCAACGCCTCGCGCAGCTCTTCGTCGCTGGTACTTTGAAAACCACCAGTCAAACCGATGTAACCGGTTCCCGGACGGAGCATGTAAGCATTGCGGATTGAAGGCAGTGGAACGGAATCACGAATGATCGTGAAATTGAGCGGCGCCTCCGAGCCGGCGCGATCAACCTTAAGGGTGACAGGCTCGCCTTTGCCGCCGCGCACCTTTTTGGAGACCTGCTCGCTTGACCACTCGCGCGCGTCCTGACCGTCTACTTCCAATATGCGATCGCCGTAGCGAAGCCCCAAGCGTCCCGCAGGTGTATCTTCAACGGCCGACTGAATGTAAACACCATCGCGATGCTGGACGATAGTTACGCCTATACCATAAAACCGCGAGTCTTGATCTTCTCTCAGCTTCTTGAATTCGTTGTAAGGGAAATACATCGAGTGAGGATCGAGCGTGGAAAGCATTCCCTGGATTGCGGCCTGCGTCGCTTTCTCGTAGTCGATGTCGCCGGCATACTCCTGGGAGATCGCCGCAATCGCTTCGTTGTAGTCCTTCTCGATGTCGTCAGGCTCGGTATAAGCAACGCCAGTGGCCGGCGTGCTATGACGAAATCGGCGCGAACGACCAATCGTGCCGCCGACAACGGCAGCGATCAGAATGAAGGCGCTGGCAATGATGAGAAATCGTCTGGTCATACTTGAGAAGCGATTACCGGGTATTCCCACGCGGGAATATTAACACAAGCAGCTTTTTTCCTCAGAAAGGCGCAAGGTCATGGCTGTGGTATATTCGCCACATAAAATGACGCTTTCCCTTTCCATCGTTGTTCCGGCATATAACGAAGGTGTGCGCCTGGGCAAATCGCTGCGCGCGATAGTGACGTATCTAAGCGAAAACGCGCTACAGTCTGAACTGATCGTGGTGGATGATGGGTCCAGTGACGACACCGCAAACATGGCGCGAGCAGAATTGGCGGACTCGCCGCAGAACGTCCACACGTCGGTAATCAGTTATCAGTCGAATTTGGGTAAAGGGCGCGCGGTCAGACTGGGACTGCTCGCTTCACGTAGTGAAATTGCGTTGTTCAGTGATGCCGACTTGTCGACCCCGATAACGGAGACACCCAAACTCATTGATCCAATCCGCCGCGGTGAATGCGATCTCGCATTTGGCTCGCGAGCGCTTGATAGGAGTTTGATTGGCGTTCACCAACCCTGGCGCCGCGAACAGGGCGGACGCGTCTTCAATCTGGCGGTGCGTCTGGCGACCGGACTTCCTTTCTGGGACACGCAGTGTGGCTTCAAGGCGTTTCGCATGAGCGCCTGCCGTCCGCTCATCGAAGGAGCGACCATCGACCGTTTTGGTTTTGATGTTGAACTACTCTACGTCGCACAGCGCGCGGGGTTACGACTAAAGGAGATTCCTGTGCGTTGGGACCATGCCGAGGGAAGCAAGGTCAACGTAGCTAGCGATAGTCTGAAAATGCTCAGCGAGGTTGGGCGCATTCGTCAACAAGCACGCCGCGGCGTTTACGATCGCGCGATCAAGACGGTGCACGACACCCAAACGTAACGCGCTCCCGATCATTTGCGTTACAATTCAAAAAATGACTGTACGACTCAACGTTAATATCGATCACGTCGCAACCGTCCGGCAGGCGCGACGCGCGCCGGAACCGAGCGTTGTCGCCGCTGCCATGTTGTGTGAACAGGCAGGAGCTGACGGCATCACGGTCCACTTGCGCGGCGATCGGCGTCACATCCAGGACGCTGACCTGAAGGCCTTGCGCGGCAGCGTCACGACTTATCTGAATCTGGAGATGGCAGCCAGCGAAGAGATGTTGAAGGCAGCGTTGGAGATAAAGCCTGACGCTGTTTCACTGGTCCCGGAAAGCGCGACTGAAATCACAACCGAAGGCGGCCTTGACGTCATCGGCAACGTCGCCATCGTGCGCGCCACTGTGAGCCGTTTGCGACAGTCAGGAATACTCGCGAGTCTGTTTATCGATCCAGATCCCAAACAGATCGAGGCCGCACACGACGTAAGCGCACAGCAAATCGAGTTGTGCACCGCTCCTTACGCCGACGCAACCCTCGGTGCCAGTGGCTTTCACGGCGAAGGTGCATTGCGAGTTGGACAGGAATTGAGGCGGCTGCGTGAAGCTGCAGCTCTCGGGACACAGTATGGCTTGTTAATCGCTGCCGGTCACGGACTGACTTATCGAAACGTTGGCGCCGTCGCCGCGTTCCCCGAAGTCGCCGAGTTCAATATTGGACACAACATCATCGCGCGTTCAATTTTTGTCGGGTTGGAACGGGCAGTGACGGAAATGCGCGAGGCGATTCGGTTAGGAAGCAATGCAGGAAGATAATGTCTACAACTGACGAACCCTGTCCCGACTGCGGCGGAGAGCTGCGCTTTGAGGATCAGACATCTTTTTCTGGAAACAAAATCCGCGATTACAAATGCCTAAAGTGCGGGAGAAATGTAATTGAAGATTGTGGTGTGGCGCTGTGGAAAGTGATCCACGACACCAACCAGGCGAACGAAGAGAATGAGAAGAAAAAAGAGTAGGCGTCTGACTTCATCTGAACAAGGTTCAGGCCGTGTCTCTTCTTAGGCTGCTAACTTTTTGACCCACCGCCGGCAAGTTGTAAACGAACCACCGAACGTTCGAGTTTCGCGCGGGCCTGTTCGAAGTCTTCCTCGGTTCCGGTCCACGCCGTCAACTGTTTCTCGACGTGCTCACGCGCCAGACGCGCTCGCGCGGCATCTATCTCTTCCGGGCGCTCAGCAATCTCAGCCAACACCGAAACAACATCGTCCTTAACTTCGACAAAGCCGCCCGAGACATGAAGTTGCTGCGTCTTCCCGCCAGCGGTGTAGGAAAGAACGCCGGTTTGCAACTGTGAAATCAGCGGCGTGTGTCCCGGCAGAATGCCAAGCTCGCCACCAAGGCCGGGCGCGGTGACGGCGTCAACGGACTCGGAAAGTACGCGGCGTTCCGGTGTTACTACTTCGAGTTGGAGTGTAGCCATATCAAGCTAAGGGACATTGGGTAAAAGGTGAAAGGGTCAGGGGGAAGAACCAACCGACGCTCGTTCCAGTTCTCTCTTCCCCTGACCGCTTCCACTTTACCCCTATTCCCCGTTTCCTACTGCGCGATCGTGGTTCCCTTTTGCACGGCCTCTTCGATAGTGCCGACCATATAGAACGCCTGTTCCGGCAGATCGTCATGCTTGCCGGCAACAATCTCCTGGAAGCCCTTGATCGTATCTTCGAGCTTGACGTATTTCCCTTCCAAGCCGGTGAACTGCGCCGCCACAAAGAACGGTTGAGAGAAGAACCGCTGTACCTTGCGCGCGCGCGACACGATCAGCTTGTCATCATCAGACAATTCGTCGAGACCCAGAATCGCAATGATGTCCTGCAAATCCTTATAACGCTGCAACACGCGTTTTACGTCCTGCGCCGTGTCGTAGTGTTCCTGGCCGATGATGCGGGGATCGAGAATACGCGACGACGACGTCAGCGGATCAACCGCGGGATAGATTCCCAATTCCACGATCTGTCGCGACAAAGCCGTCACCGCATCGAGGTGCGCAAATGTAGTGGCTGGCGCCGGATCAGTGTAGTCGTCAGCGGGCACGTAAACGGCCTGGATCGAAGTAATCGAACCAGTCTTGGTAGAAGTGATGCGTTCCTGCATCTCGCCCATTTCCGACGCGAGGTTCGGCTGATAGCCCACCGCGGAAGGCATGCGGCCGAGCAGGGCCGACACTTCCGAGCCTGCCTGCGTGAAACGAAAGATGTTGTCGATGAACAGCAACACGTCCAGGCCCTTGTCGCGGAAATACTCGGCGACGGTCAGGCCTGACAGCGCCACGCGCAAACGCGCGCCGGGCGGCTCTGTCATCTGTCCATAGATGAGCGCAACCTTCGACTGGCCCAGCGCTTCCATGTCTACCTTGGTCATGTCGAACTCGCCGGTGTCGTGGAAGTGCTTATTAAACTTGTCGCCAAACTGGATAACCTGCGACTCGACCATCTCGCGCAACAAGTCGTTGCCTTCGCGCGTACGTTCGCCGACGCCGGCGAACACTGAAAACCCGGAACGCGCTTTCGCGATGTTGTTAATCAACTCCATCACGATAACCGTCTTGCCGACGCCCGCGCCGCCGAACAATCCAATTTTGCCGCCTTGCACGAACGGTTGAATCAAATCGATGACCTTGATGCCTGTTTCAAACATCTGCAGTTCGGTCGACTGCTCTTCAAAGGTCGGAGCATGTCGGTGAATCGGATAGCGCTCGGTGTGTTTGACTTCGCCGAGGTTATCTACCGGCTGTCCGATCACGTTGAGCACGCGACCGAGTGTTCCCTCGCCTACCGGCATCGTAATCGGTCCGCCAGTATCGATCGCCTTCATGCCGCGCACCATGCCGTCAGTCGGCAACATCGAAACAGTCCTCACCCGACCTTCGCCGAGGTGCTGCTGCACTTCAGCAATCAAATCGATTGGGGTCGGCACGTCAAAACCTTCAGAGACAATGCGTAGCGCCTGGTAGATAGGGGGAAGTTGCTTCGTGGGAAACTCCACGTCTACTACGGGGCCGATAATCTGCACCACGCGACCGGTTGCGCCCACGGTGGGCGTATTTGCGCTGGACATAGCCATACTTCTTTCTGCTCCTCTTTGCTGCCTCAGGAAGGCGAAAAAACTGGAAGGATTAAAAGCCAGTCAAGATACCACAAGGGCGAAAGTTGCGCCAAGCGGGGCTTAACGGCGGGGTTCAGTTTAGAACTCTCATTCAAACCGTGGCTTTAGCCCGGTGCTGAGCCAGCCTCCAAAAGATTGAGCACCGTTTCGACGATTTGCCGGGCTTTGCGATTGTGGAACCCGTTCAGAAAGCCGCAGGGTGAACGAAAGACTTGCGAGGACCATGACCGTTGAAACCATTCCACTAAACAGTGCATTCGCTTTTCAATCTATCCTGGAGCAACACTTTTGCGGTAAGATTCATCTGGAGTCAGGGGATAACGTACAGAATAATCGAAGAAGTTGAAAGTTACCCGACCTCACAACCTCTTTCGGATTTGCGCCCCAAATTTAAGCCTCGTAGTAACTAAGTCAAAGAATCAGGTTCGCAGTATCGTTGTTGCGACCAAGTCTGTACATCCGGAGCAATTGATGAGGAGAGTTTGATGAGAAAACGTGCGCAAAGACCAAGGCGTATTTCGTCCACAAGAATCAGACGTTTGGCGTTGATTAGCATCATCGTCGCTGTTTTCGCGTTAGGAGCGATGGCTGCTGTTTCGCTAAGGGGCAGCAGTGCGAAGACGTCAATCCCGGCGGCAGCGAGTGGCTCCCAACCAATCGATGCGCACGCGAACCTGCGACTGCGGGGCGGTAAATCAGCGCCGCTTGATCCCCAGACCGGCCAGGTCAGGCCGTTAACTCAGGAAGAAGCGCAAAGATTGGCAGCCTCGATTAAGCAGCTCGTCAACCAGTCGACTGATGGATTGCAGACCGTGCATCACCCGGACGGCTCAATCTCAATCGATTTGCAGGGCCGTTTCCAAAATCTCGCCGTTGCGAAGCTTGATGAGAACGGTCAAGTGGTTCAATCCTGCGTCGACAACCCTGAATCAGCGGCCGCGTTCTTTGAAATTGATCCGCAACTGGTGGGCGTAAAGAAGGATGCCACAGCTTCTAAATCCAGCAACATGACCGGGAGGGGCGAGGTTCGATGAAAAACTCTATCCTTACCAGACTTCCACTGGTCCTGTTCGCGACGCTCGTAGTTCTTTCTTTTTCGTCGTCAGCTTTCGGAGCGGCAACCATCGTTATTCAAAATAATGACGCCGCCGGCGTGGGTTTTAATGATTCAACTCCAGTTGCGCCAGTCGGCGGCAACCCCGGCACGACGCTCGGTCAACAACGACTCAACGCGTTTCAAGCCGCGGCCAACATATGGGGCGCAACGTTGACAAGCAGTGCTCCGATAGTCATCCGAGCCGACTGGCAAGCCCTTTCCTGCAGCTCCTCGTCAGCCGTACTTGGCTCAGCAGGCGCAGCTTTTATCAACGCGAATTTCCCGGGAGCTCCATTTAGCAACACCATGTATAGCGAGGCGGAGGCAAACGCTCTCAGCGGATCTGACCTCAATGGCGCCAGTCAGGAAATAAACGCACACTTCAACGTCAACCTTGGAAACGCGGGCTGTCTTGATGGCATTCATTTTTATTTGGGACTCGACAACAATCACGGCAATGACACCGACCTCGTTACCGTATTACTGCATGAATTTTCGCACGGCCTTGGTTTCCAAACTTTCACCAATACCAGCACTGGCGCGCAGAATGGCGGCCTTCCCTCGATCTTCGATCGTTTTCTTTTCGATAACCTTACTGGCAAAAGCTGGTTTCAAATGTCGGACGGGGAGCGCGCAGCTTCCGCGATAAATACCGGCCATCTAACCTGGAATGGACCAGTCGTTACCAGTCAGACCACAAACTCTCTGGCCACCCCCAGCCTCCGCGTGAATTCACCTGCTGCGATTGCGGGAAACTACACAGTTGGTACCGCCGGGTTTGGTCCAGCTCTGTCCTTTCCAGGGCAAACAGCAAGCCTCGTCCAATCTCAACCAACCAATGGCTGTTCGGCGCTAACAAACGGCGCTGCAATCTCGGGCAAGATTGCTCTGATTGATCGCGGCACGTGCAACTTCACAGTTAAAGTGAAGAACGCGCAGAACGTCGGTGCGATCGCGGTGGTGATTGCCGATAATGCTGCCGGCAGCCCGCCGCCTGGACTCGGTGGATCGGATGTCACAATTACGATCCCGTCAGTGAGAATCACCCAGGCAGATGGAAACACGATTAAGACGCAACTGGGCACCGGAGTAAGCGCGACGCTATTTCTCGATCACTCCGCCCCGGGCGGCGCCGACGCGCAAGGGCGCGCGTTGATGTATTCACCAAATCCCTTCGAACAAGGTTCCTCTGTTTCACACTGGGATTCGACCGAGTTTCCTAATCAACTGATGGAGCCAAATATTAACGGTGACCTTTCACACAGCGTGACCACGCCGCTCGATTTGACCGCAGCGCTGCTTCAGGATATTGGCTGGACGGTCGTCAATTCTTCGCCGGCAAACACCGTGCAGTTCGCCACCGGCAGCATAGCTGCCAACGAAACGCCAAACGCAACCACTCATGTTGATCTTCTAGTCACCCGATCCGGCGACACCTCAGGCGCGGCGACGATCGATTACGCAAGTTCGGACGTTTCGGCCAGCGACCGATCCGACTATCTGGCCGCAGTCGGCACGCTGAATTTTGCCGGAGGCGAAACTTCCAAGATCATCCCCGTCTTTATAGTTAACGACTCGTTTGGCGAACCCGCGGAGACGCTTAATGTGACCCTAAGCAACCCGGTCGGTTGCTCGCTCGGGTCGCAAACCACTTTCACCGTCACCATCAACAGCGACGAAGCGGTTAACGGTCCCAATCCGGTCAAGAATGCCAGCTTCGATAACGACTTCTTCGTGCGCGAGCAGTACCTTGATTTCTTCAATCGCGACGCGGACAGCGGGGGGCTGAATTTCTGGAAAACCCAACTCAGCGAATGCGAGAACGTTCCTTTGCCAGGTGGTTTCACCGAGGCTCAAACGTGCCGCGAAACTCGCCGCATTAACGTTTCGGCGGCCTTCTTCCTGTCGATCGAGTTTCAGCAGACGGGCTACCTCGTTGAGCGACTTTACAAAGCTGCTTACGGTGACGGGCAGGGAATATCAACACTCGGCGGTGCACATTCGCTTGCAGTGCCAGTCGTCCGCCTTAACGAATTCTTCGCGGACACTCGGGCGATCGGCAACGGCGTAGTGATCGGGCAGCCGGGAGCTGATCAGCTTCTGGAAAACAACAAGCAGGCTTTGATTGCAGCGTTTGCCTTGCGTTCGCGTTTCCTGACCGCCTATCCAATTTCACTGACGCCGGTGCAGTTTGTCGACAAGCTCAATCTCAATTCAGGCGGTGCTTTGTCGCAATCGGAGCGCGACCAGTTGGTGGCGAACCTAACTTCAGGCGCGAAAACTCGAGCCCAGGTTTTACGAGCAGTTGCAGATGATCCAACCTTATTTGCCGCGGAAACGAACCGCGCTTTCGTGTTGGTCCAGTTTTTCGGCTATCTGCGGCGCAATCCGCATGACACGCCTGACCCGGACTACACCGGTTATGATTTCTGGCTTGGCAAGCTGAACCAGTTCAACGGCAACTTCGTTGATGCGGAGATGGTCAAGTCGTTCCTCGTGTCAGGCGAGTATCTCCAGCGGTTCGGACCGTGACCTTTTGGCGTGCAGCGGACTTGGCGCCGCTTTCGTCGGTCGCGACTTGTCGCGACTCGTCGGTTCAACTCCATTTCATCGGAAACGGGGCGTCAAGTCGCCACGAAACAAAGCGGCGACAGGTCGCCACAGTCCAAAAAAGCCCCATCGCTTCACAAGCGCTGGGGCCTTTTCCTTACCTGACCAAGAGAAGGGACGAATTCTTTGAACTGAAGCGCTAACCTTTCTCCTCCGGGTCAATTCGGATTTTCATGCGCTGAAGGACCTGCACATCTTCGTCGGTCAACTCCAAATTTGTTTCACCGTCACCCTCACCTTCGCCTGCATGCGGACGTAAGCCGATTTCGAGCCGCAGGGTCAGTTCCATCTCATAGCCGGCTTCGCGTAGTCGCTCGATTGCCTCGGCAACCCTGGATGAATTCTCCACTGACTCGTTAATCGCCGTGCCTATATCGCGAACGATCTCTTTTGCCTCGTCGTCTATTTCCAATCCAACCGTCCCTGTTTCGACCAATATCAAGACCCGCAGACTGCCGCAAGCTGGGTGCTGTTAATACCGGGCACCATGCTACGCGAGCGTCGCGCAGAGGGTCAACTATCTACTTTATCGTCCCAACTGATTTAACCTTCGGGCTTGAAATCGAGTTCCGCGTCATTTACTCTTGGTTCCCCCGTTATCAATTCGCAATAGGGAACGCTTCGACGGAAAGAGTTTTCAAAACTCTCCGTCCCGGCAATTATTTTATGTACAACACAATCGGGATATTGACTGGTGGTGGTGACGCGCCTGGTCTGAACGCTGTAATTCGAGCGGTGGTGACTACGGCGACCGGCCAATACGGATTAAAGGTCATCGGAATTGAAGACGGCTTCGAAGGGCTACTCGGCAAAACTCACACGCGTCCCTTAAATCCATCTGACGTACGTGGCTTGCTGCCCCGAGGCGGCACAATTTTAGGAACCCGCAATCGCGGCAGGTTTGTTGAGCGCAATGCTGAAGGCATCGCTACCAAACCGCAGGCAATCTACGACGAAGCGGTAGCGAATTTGAGCCGCCAGGGAATCGATGCCCTGATAGTGTTGGGTGGCGAAGGGACGCTGGCGATCGCCGCAGAGTTTGACAAGCTGGGCGTGCCCGTCGTCGGAGTGCCTAAAACCATAGACAACGATCTGGCTTGCACGGAACTCACGTTCGGGTTCATCACTGCGATGGATTTCGCTACTGACGCGCTCGATCGTCTGCACACAACTGCTGAGTCGCACGAGCGCGTGATGGTTCTGGAGGTTATGGGACGCCATACTGGCTGGATCGCCTTGCATTCCGGACTCGCCGGTGGCGCCGACGTTATTCTGATTCCGGAAATTCCCTTCACAATGCAGTCGGTAACAGACAGAATACGGGCGCGCGATGCTGCCGGATCTAGTTTCAGTATCGTCGTCGCTGCCGAGGGAGCAATTGAAATCGAGCACGATCTCATTTACCAGGACAAAGGCGACCAGCTACATGCGCCGCGCCTCGGTGGTATCGGAGCCTACTGTCAGCGAGAACTCGAAGCACTCACCGGCAAAGAAACTCGCTGCGTAGTACTCGGACACTTACAAAGAGGGGGCCGGCCAAATGCTTTCGATCGTATGCTCGCGACGAATTATGGATCCTGCGCCGTGCGTTCTCTGGTGGAGGGAAAACGCGGCGTGATGGTCGCGCTTCAGGCCGGCGATGTGATAACGGTTCCCATCAGCGAGGCAATCGCTAATATCAAGTCCGTGCCGGCGAATGGCCAGCTGGTGCGCACCGCTCGCGACACCGGAATTTCCTTTGGCGCACCCGATGAGGCCCAGTATCATCGTAAGCCATAGGCAAAAGGCGAGGGCTTGGGCCCACAATGAAAGTGAGTAAATAGTTGTCAGCAGAAATAAAAGAAAAACTCCAGTTACAACTCGACCAACTGGAATCCGAGTTACGCGTTCATCTGCCCAAGGAGATCAAACGCGCGCTCGAGTTTGGCGACCTGCGCGAAAACTCTGAATATCGCGCGGCACTGGACCGGCAAAATGTCGTGAAGGCGCGCATTGTCGAACTGCGCCAAAGAATAAGCGAAATTTCCTCGATTGACGTGTCGAAAATTTCGCGTGTCAAGGCGGGGTATGGATCGACACTAGTTTTGTACGACGGCGAGAAAGACGAAGAGGTGACTTACCGCCTGGTGACTCCGGAAGAGAGCGATCCAGAAGGAGGCTTGATCTCGACTACCTCGCCCGTGGGCAAGAGTTTGATGGGCAAAGAAGAAGGCGACGAAGTGGTGGTGCGTACTCCCGCAGGCGCGCGCAACTTTGAGATCAGACGATTGACTACCATTCACGACGCGCTGCCAAAGTAGCCTCAAGTTCCGAATCACCAGGAGAAGTTAGGTGAAGCCAATCCTCATCACACCGTTCTTAAGCCTGGCGTTCCTGTTGAGAGTTGCTGCTCAAGATGGTGGGCCAACCCCGCCACCGGTTCAACGCCCTGAGTTGACAATCGCCCAACGGGATGCGATCGAGGAGTTGAACGAAGCAGCTCGAACCTACCGCGAGGGCAAGTATGCCGAGGCCGAACTGCATTCTGAAAATGCGTTGGCGCTTGATCCGTCAAGCAAGACGGCGCCTTTGTTCATCGCTCGGACAGTCCACGCTCAATACAAACCTGGCGACCAGAGCGACGCGAACGTCGCAAAAGCTCGTGAAGCCATCGGGGCTTACCAAAGAATCCTGGGCCTGGACCCTCACAACGAGGAAGCTTACAAAGCAATTGCGTTTTTGTATGGCGCCATCAAGGAAGATGATCTACTGCGCCAGTGGGTCCTCAGGCGAGCTATCGATCCCACTTTGTCTGACGAGCAGCGCGCTGAAGCTTACCTAATTCTCGGCAGCAAAGACTGGGATTGCTCCTTTAGAATAACCGAGTTGCCGGCTAACCACGTTAAGGCAACCACCAGACGTCGCTCAACAATTGTGTACGTCAAACCGAACGACGTTGCAGACTTTGAGAAAGCCCAGCGGTGTGCGAATGACGGTCTCGAAATGATTGAGGCAGCCATAACTCTGGCTCCCAACAGCGAAGGCGCATGGTCTTACAAGGCAAACATCCTTCTGGAATTAGCCAGGCTGTCAGAAATGGATCATGACCTGCAACTTCAAACTGAATACACGAACCAGGCAAGGGCTGCCGGCCGAACGGTAGAAGAGCTAAGGAGTCGGAAAGCGGCGAACCCAGCTATCAAACCTTGACAGTGTTACTACGCCTTCCTAAACTTCGCCGCTTGGCGACTGCGGCTGTAAACTAACAAAACTTTTCGGCATAATGGCGTAGAGGGAGATTTCAACCAGAAAATGTTTGTGGGAGCGATCGGCCGTGGGGCGCAAAGAATTATCGACGCGATGGTGCGCTGGCTCGCTCACGGCCATATCAATCCCAACATCCTGACCGTCATTGGCGTCGCGATAAATGTCGGGTCGGGCTTGCTCTTCGGGTATGGACAGTTTTTCTGGGCGGGGATAGTCCTAATTGTCGCGAACCTCTTTGACATGCTTGATGGTCAGGTAGCGCGAATGTCGGGACGAGTGACCCGGTTTGGCGGCTTTCTCGACTCGTCTCTCGACCGCCTTTCCGACATGGTCGTTTTCGTGGGTTTGATGGTCTTTTATGCCCGGGCCACGCAGTTTCACTCAACTCTCAACGTTTTTCTCGCGGGCGCAGGACTAATGGGCTCGGTTATGGTAAGCTACGCCAGCGCCCGGGCCGAGAGCCTTATTTCCAAGTGTGACGTCGGCTTCCTAAAGCGACCTGAGCGTGTGGTTCTTTTTATTATCGGCGCTTTAAGCACTCATCCGGGTTCGCCAAACTTCTTCGCTAATCGAATGCCGGCTGTTCTGTGGGTACTTGCAGTGGGTTCTTACTGGACCTTTGCACACCGCATGTATTTCACCTGGTGTGAGTTGAATAAGCTAAAGGCCGACGCGAAACAAGAAGAAACAAAACCTGCTATTCCCGCATCAAACACGGGGCCCGAACGACGTGCCGAGCAACCACTAGTAAACAGGGCCGGCTAGGCTGCAACCCGACGACGTTCGATTACGAACTGCTTTTCAGTATCTGAGGTTAAAAACAACGTGACGATATGCCCCTGCTGTGGATTTAAGTCTGCCAACGGTGTTCCAACTGACGCCTGCCTGTCTTGTGGCGCACACTCGGTTGGCGAACCACTGCCCCGACCCGAACGCGAACTACCATCTTACGGACGCTCGCTCCTGCTAGCGGTCATTGGTGCATTGACGGTTCTTGTGTTCCTAACCCAGACAATCATCGCCCTCTTGCAGAGTTCGTCACGAGCCGCAACTTCAACGTTAGCGTTCTCTTCGATGGTTCCCCTTGATTTCAGGCAATGGCTCGCTGCCGGCCAAATCGCCGCTTGGCGTCTTAAATGGTTAGCAATCCCGCTCACGGCGCTGGTCGTATTCGGCTGTCGCAGAATCTATCGTTCGATCAGGATGTCTCCCACTGACTTTTGCGGCCTGCGCGCCGCGCGCAACGGCTACTTCGCTTCCTTGGCAGTTCCGCTGTTGGTGTTGATTCTGATCGGAATCACGGTGCCGCAACGTTTGCGCAATCGGCAGCTCGGTATGAAGGCTGAGATTACGGCGCAGGGTTATAGAATCGATCGCGCGCTGGTGGAATACCGTCAGAAGTTTGGGACCCTTCCCAGCGAACTCAAAGACCTTGGCCGGTTGCAGGATGCCGATGGATCGATTGCGGCGGCCCTCAAGAACCTCGACGCGTCGGGCTATACAGTTGATTCTGAAGTGGCGGCAGTTCCTACCAAGAAACCGCGATCCCTGGGCGGCGCAGTTATTCTTAACGCCTCCCTGCCGACAACTGGTGATGAACCGCTAAGCGCCGGCATTTCATTTACTAATTACCAGTTTCTACTGCCAGGTCTCGACAAAGTTTTAGGGACGGACGACGATTTAGTCTTAATTGACGGAGTGATGTACCCGCTCTCTGAGGTTCCGCGAGGTCGAGTTGGCGCTAGAACCGCAGCGCAAACACGCAAGCGCTAACTGTAATAACGTTAGTTTCGGGATAGTACGACGCCCTGTATACTTACAGGGCGTTGTTGTTTGTGAGAACCAAGTGAGGAGTAATGAGTCAAAAATAGTTCGTTCTCGTTACTCAGGACTCATCACTCATTACTCATTACTTCGGCCCTGCGATTAACGATTCATGTTCGACAAAATTCTTATTGCTAACCGCGGCGAGATTGCGGTGCGAATAATTCGCGCCTGCCGTGACCTCGGAATCTCGCCAGTTGCTGTTTACTCGGAAGCCGATGCGGCATCAGTCCACGTCGGACTGTGCGATGAAGCAGTCTGCATCGGTCCGGCGCCTTCCCTTGAAAGTTATCTGCGCATTCCCACCATCATCGCCGCCGCAAAGTCCACGAACTCAGAAGCGATTCATCCCGGCTATGGCTTCCTCGCCGAGAACGCCGACTTCGCGCGTGCGATAACGGAAGCGGGTCTCGTGTTTATCGGCCCGGATGCAAATGCGATGGAGATCATGGGCTCAAAGACCAGCGCGCGACGCGCCGCCGTCGAAGCCGGCGTGCCTATTGTTCCGGGCACAGTTGCCGCTTTGAATTCGCTTGCAGAAGCTAAGTCGGTAGCGGAACAATTTGGTTATCCGGTGATGCTGAAAGCCTCCGCCGGTGGCGGCGGCAAAGGGATGCGACTCGTCGCCTCGTTTGACGAATTGCCCTCTGCCTTCGAGAGCGCCAAATCGGAAGCGGCCTCGGCCTTTGGCGATTCCTCGATCTACCTGGAAAAAGCTGTTGCCCGCCCACGCCACATCGAAATACAGGTCTTCGCGGACCAGCACGGCAACGTCGTGCATCTCGGCGAACGAGAGTGCTCGATCCAGCGTCGTCATCAAAAGGTGATTGAAGAATGTCCCTCGCCAATCAACGATGCGGGCCTGCGGGAAGCGATGGGTGCCGCCGCAGTGAAGCTGACGCGTGCAGTGGACTATGTCGGGGCGGGGACGGTCGAGTTTCTCGTCGCCGACGAAACGCGCGAATTTTATTTTCTGGAGATGAACACGCGGCTTCAGGTTGAGCATCCGGTAACGGAACTCGTAACTGGAATCGATCTCGTTCGCGAGCAGATCACAGTCGCCGCTGGCGCGCCGCTTAGTTTTAGCCAGGAGGACCTTCGCTGGTACGGTCACGCCATCGAGTGTCGCGTCTACGCGGAAGATCCGGAAAACAACTTCTTTCCCTCTCCCGGAGGGATTAGTTATTTGCAAGTCCCGTTTGGACCGGGCATCCGCGACGACAGCGGCGTGAAACTAAACTCCGAAGTTTCAATTCATTATGACCCGCTGATTTCCAAGCTTGCCGCGTGGGGCCGCAGCAGAGATGAAAGCATCGATCGCTTGCGCCGCGCGCTTGACGAGTATGAAGTGGGCGGCATCAAGACCACGCTTCCCTTCTTCCGCGAAATTGTACGCGACAAAGAATTCACATCGGCGCAGCTTGATACCGGCTTCATTGCGCGTTTCAACGAGCGTCGCGAGACGGCGCGCGCTGCTGGCGCGCTTGAGCACGATCAAGCACGTGAAGATATGGCGATCATCGCCTGCGCGATTCACTACGCCACCTTGCGGAAGGAAGCGTTTGCGGGGCAGCTAGCGCCGAATGATCGTGAGAATCGGTGGAAGATGTCAGGGCGCACGTCACGATTGAATGATCGCCAAATAATGACCACTCGAAGCAAGCCGTTTAGAGAGTAGCAACGATCGGAATTTCATTTACACCTCGCTTCAACTAGGTGGTCATTGTTGCTAGTGAATCAGGTAGCCGTTTTAGCGGCTTCCAATGAAACCGTTGAAAGGGTTGACCAGTTGGAGACGGAACGTCGTTCGCCTCGCTGAAGCGAGGAGTGAATGAGAAGTCCTCAGTTCGTATGAAAATAAAGGCTCAGCTATCAGGTATTGATCACGGCGTAACGCTGGATCTCAGCAGCGGCGCCGTTGCCGCTGAGATCGACGGGCGTCATTACGATATCGAGCTGCGCGCGCTATCGAGCGGCGAGTTTCTGTTAATAAACGGCAGCAGTGTTTACAAATGCAGAATTGAACAGAAGCCCGGCTCCTCGACCGCCGAATCATTCACCGTGGTCCTGCGCGGACAAGACTACGAGGTGACCGTAGTCGATCCGAAGCGTCTGCGCAGTGGACAGAGTTCTACCGCCCATCACGCCGGTGCAGCGGAAATTATTTCACCGATGCCTGGCAAGATCGTGCGGATACTGGTCGAGGCCGGGGCAAACGTCGCAGCGGGCGCCGGCATCATCGTTGTGGAAGCCATGAAGATGCAGAATGAAATGAAAGCCCCGAAGGCGGGCATAGTCGTTTCCATTAACGCCGCAGAAGGCGCGACGGTCAGGGCCGGCGATGTGTTGGCGGTGATTGAATAATGGATGAGAGCGGAGGGATGAAGGAGGCTGCAAAGGATGTAGGCGGAAGGATGAAGGGTGAAACAAAGCCCGCGTCTAATTCATCCTTCATCCCTCATCCTTCGTCCTTACGAATCCTCCTCTGGGACATCGACGGCACGCTAATCCGTTCTGCTCGTACCGGCGCATTCAAGGACTACACTGTCCCGATGCTCGAAGAAGTGTTTGGCACTGCGGGTCGCTTACCGGAGATGCGAGTTTCCGGAATGACTGACTTGCAGATCATCGGCGAGGCGTTGCGCGACGAAGGCTTCACTAACGAACACATTCTCGAACGCATTGATCACCTGCGCGAGAGTTACATGGGGGCGATGCGCAAAGCGACAGGAGACGGCGGAGAGTTTTTCGAACTCCTGCCGGGCGTGCGGGAAACCCTGCAAGCGGTCCACGATCATCCTCGCTATCGTTCAGCCCTGTTGACCGGCAACATCGAGCAAGCCGCTTACCTGAAGATGGAACTGGTCGCTCTCTCGCAATATTTTGACTTGCCTGGCGCGTTTGGTGACGAGTCGCACGATCGCCGTGACTTGCCCGCGCTCGCCTTTGATCGGATTCAAAAACACCTGCAACTCGAGCTCGCGCCGGAACAGTTCATCGTCATCGGCGACACGCCTAACGACATCGACTGCGCCCGCCACTTCGGCGCTCGCGCATTAGCCGTAGGTACCGGTCGTCTTTACAGCAACGAAGACATACGTGCCTGCCAGCCCGACGCTTTCCTGCCCAACTTCTCCAATCTCAATTTGGTAATGGAAACCTTGGCGGCTTTGTAGGTGCGAATTCGGGTTCCCGTCGCCACCGCATAGTTCCGGTTAAATGCGATGAAAGCCTTTAAGGATATCGCGAGTGGCGAGCCGAAGAATCACCGGGCGGCCATGGGGACAGGTCGTCGGTGACGAGGTTTTGACTAGTCGATCAATGAGCCAGCGCATCTTCTCGGGCGAGAGCGGCATGTTCACTTTGATCGCAGCGTGACAAGCGAGCGAGGCGGCAATGTCGTCGCGCAAAGTTTCGCGCGCGCTTCCCTTTTTCTCGGCGTCAACTGTATCGAGAAGTTCAGCGAGCATGTTGCGCGCCTCACCGGCGGGCAGGTCGGCCGGGGTGGCTTTTATCGCGACCGTGCGCCCCGACAAGCGCATGAGTTCAAACCCATAGGTTTCTAATTCCGCTGCAAACACATCGAAGACCGCAGCCTGCGGAGGCGTCAGATCAAACGTTTCCGGAATTAAGAGTGGCTGCGACTCGGGCTGCCGCGCGGATTCGAGGGCGCGATACTTATCAAACAAGATTCGTTCGTGAGCGACGTGCTGATCGATTAACAACAAGCCTTCGTTGTCAGTGGCGATGATGAAACTTTCGTCGAGTTGACCCAGAGGACGAATGTCGTTTGACAGGGATTCAACTGAGACTTCGCGCGCGTACTTCTCCGCGGAATTCAACGGTGGCAACGCGACCGTTACCGCAGGCGGGACCAACACGTTCTCCCTCATGATTGAGTGAATGTCACGATCTGGGGGCGGGGCGCTCACGGTCTCAATGTCAGACGGACTTTGAACAGTGGACTTTGGACTTTGGACATCTGATTCTTCCTCGATCGGCAACGGCGAAAACTCAATCCGTGGCTGCGTCACCCTGGCGAATGATTCACGCGGCGGCAAGGAAGCGTAATCGCGACCAGGGATTGAGGAACCGACATCGCTTGCTGCCGCAGACATCGTGGCCGCCGGTTCAGTCGAATAAGTTTGAGTTGCGTCGGTTGACGTTGATTCTGGTTGGACCTCTGCCCGCGCATAGCCGGCACTCGCCAGCGCCCCGCGCACCGCCTCACGAACTGCATCGGCCACGGCCGCTGCACGACGAAACCGCACCTCCGTCTTAGCTGGATGCACGTTAACATCTACTTCTTCGAGTGGTATCTCGATGAACAGAAGCGCTGCCGGATAAACTCCGTGCGGCAGCACCGCGCGATAACCCTCCGAAAGTGCGCGCGCAATCAGGCGATCTCGGACAAACCTTCCATTGACAAATAGGTATTGCGCATCGCGCGACGTGCGTCGATCTCTGGGGGCGGAAACAAAACCGCTAACCCGCGCAATCAGTGCCGGACCGCCACTTACCGCAAGCAGGTTGTCGAGAAACTCGGCGCCAAAAACCTGATACGCGCGTTCGCGCAGATCGTTCGCGGGAGCGACGCGCAACACTTCACGGCCATTGTTGGTAAGCGTGAAAGCGATCTCAGGATGTGCGAGCGCATAGTGAGTAACGAGATTCGTCAGATGAAAACTCTCTGTCGCTTCTGATCGCAGAAACTTGCGACGTGCCGGCACGTTGAAAAACAGATCGCGAACGGCGATGGTGGCGCCGCGCGGGTGCGCTGCGTCTTTGACGTCGCGCATCTTGCCGCCCTCGATTGTTACGCGCGTCGCCCCGGCGGCGTCTTCAGTTTTCGTGGTTAGTTCAACTCGCGCGACTGAAGCTATTGAAGCCAATGCTTCACCACGAAATCCAAGCGTGGCGATTGAACTCAGATCTTCAGACCTAGAAATCTTCGATGTCGCATGGCGTTCAAACGCGAGCACCGCATCATCGCGAACCATGCCGTCGCCGTCGTCAGAAACTTTCAGGAGCCGGCGACCACCGGCTTCAACGTCGATCACAATACGTCGCGCGCCGGCGTCAATCGCATTCTCGACCAACTCTTTGGCAACCGACGCCGGGCGCTCGACAACTTCGCCGGCGGCGATCTGATTGGCAACGTGATCTGGGAGGACTCTGATAATTGACATTGTTGGTAGTGGGCTTTGTTCTTTGGACTTGGTGCTTGGCTGTCTGTGGCCCATGAAGTCGCCATCTAAGAACTAAGTAACAAAGTACAAAGTTCAAAGACCCAAGTCCAAAGACCACTTCACAGAAAGACTATTTGATGCTCATTCGATCCGATATTGATCGCGTTATAGATCCAATCGACAACGTAGTGACCGTGACGCGCCAGTAGCGAGGTTATGTTGATGTGCCGCTCCTGCAGTTCTTTGTGTGGGTAGAGTTGATCAAACGCACGTTGCAACTGCCGTTGCGCCGCTTCATCGCGGGCCATCTGGGCGCGATGGAAGCGCGTGCGCAATCCTTCAATTTGGTGGTTGATCTTGCGACGGCCGGTTTCGAGCGCGTCAGCCAGGGTTGGATCGACGCTGCGCAATTGTTCGCGCAGTTGATCAAGTTCACTGTTCACAGTTCCCTCAGCTTTGGCGAACGACTGAGCAGTTTCCGCTCCAAGGTGTTCCTCAACAACGCGCTTCAAAACACTCTCCGGGCCGGCGAACAAATCCGCGAGTTCCAGTCCGTATCGCTCCAACACGCGGCCGGTGTGTCGTTCGATCATCGTCAGGCTCGAGCGCGGCAGTATCGGCGTGGTTGGCCGACCGAGCAAGCGATATACTTCTCCCGTTTGCGCAAAGTAAGCAATCTCGGCAGCGCCGCCGTAATAAGCGATCGTCGGCAGCAGGTAGTCCTGGACCACGGCACGCAAGGTAACATTCGGACTAAACTTTTCGGGCTGGGCCAGCGCCAGGTTTGCGAGTTCCTCAGCGGTATACATCCTGTCCGTCTGTTTCGTCGTGTACTTCCCTTCCGTCGCACGAATTAACGCGTGGCGCGCTCCGTTGTCATCATGAAGGAAGAGCGGAAAGGAATTCTCCGAAGCGGTGACCTGCGCATGGTAGCCAAGTTCCACCAGCTTGCGACTCCGCACATCAATAGCCGAAGCAATCTCTTGCGCGTGTAAGGCTGCTTTCGCATAAAGCGGCGCCGCCAAGGCCTTCAATCTCGGATCTAGCGGATCGAGCAGCACCAAACCATGGCTACCCAGCAACGAAGTCATCATTCGCGCAAACGCTTCACCGTAGGAGCGTCCTGGACGCCACGAATCTCGCAACATGCTTTCAAGATCTTTCGTGAACTCAGAACTTGGCAGAAGTTCGAGTAGTTGCGTGAGAGCGGCATCGATGGAGTTGTCGATGACCACGCGGCCCACCGGCTGCCCATCCTGGTGCAAATCTGGAGACACTTCGGCCTGAGCCAACTTGCAGTCGCGACCAATAATCTCCGCTTTCGCCACTTCAGCAAAATCGTGATCTTCAGTCGCGATCCAGAAAACCGGAACTGCCTTCGTCTGTCGCTGCGTCAAACATCCGGCAAGTTTGACTGCTGAAAGCGCTTTGTAGATCGTGTAGAGCGGACCGGAAAACAGGCCAGCCTGCTGACCCGACACGACGGCGACGCAGTCAACCTCGCGCAACCTTTGAATATTCTTGAGTGTCTTTTCGCCGGCGCCCCATGCCGCATTCATGTCCTGCAACGCATCGCACAAAGCTTGGCGGTCCGTTTGCTGCGCAGCCAAAACTTCCGGCGCGCGCGCGGACAATTCGTGATGAAAGCGTACTGCTGACGGATAAAACTCGCGCAAGGCGATCGGGTCCCGCAGGTAGTCAAGGAAGAGACGCGATTGATGAGGGACGCCATCGAAAGAAATCGTCTCGACGCGCAGGCCGGATTCTTCAGGCGTGCTATAACAAGCAGGTTCGGCGGTGCTCAATTTGAAGATACTCCTGAGGAAGCATTTTACGCAGGATGCGGGGGTTGTCCAGTAAGGGCTAACGGCCCAGGCGCCAGGAGCGCGAAATGAAAATGGTTGGAGCTGCTTCAGGCTCCAGCAATTACCTGACCTATATTTCCGTTGGTTAACTTGGCGCCCGTCGCTCCTTGGCGGTTTCACGCTCGGCTGCTTGAAAACATCTGCGAACCTCTTCCTTCGCCGACTCGTCCGGTGTGCGCAGGGGTGCGCGAACGGCGCCACCAACGTAACCCTTCATTTCCAGTGCCGCTTTAAGACCACCAATACCGAACCGGATCGTCACGGCTTCGGCGAGTGGCGTCAACTTGGCTTGTAACGTCGCGGCGGTAGCGGTGTCTCCGAGCGCAACTGCGCGCGCGATCGCGCGACAAAGTTCTGGAGCTACGCAACCCACCGCCAGAATTCCACCCCACGCGCCGGCAGTTAGCGCCTGATTGAGGACCGTGCCGTTTCCCGTAAGTACGGCAAAGTCTTTGCGGACTAGTTTTATTGTTTCTCGCAGTCCATCGAGGTCGGCAGAACTGTCTTTGATGCCGATGATGTTTTTGTGTTCACTTAGTCGCGCAGCAGTCTCAGGTTCAATCTTAATTCCGGTGAGCGCCGGCATACTATAAAGAATCACGGGCACCGGAGACTCGTCTGCAACCTTCTGATAGTGAGCTATCAACGCCTGCTGCGTAATACTCGGGCGGTAGAAGGAAGGAGTGATTACTAAGAACGCATCAACAATTGAAGCGGCCGCGACTCGCTTGATTTCATTGATCGTTCCGCGCGTGCTCTGCTGACCCGCGCCAACGACAAAAGCAAAATCGCTCGGCACGGCCGCGCGGGCAACTTCGACGACCTGCAAATATTCGCGCTCATCCAGGTTTACGCGCTCGCCTGTTGAGCCCAACACGACGTATCCGGAGATTCCCGCATCGTTCCACCTGGAAATGTTAGTTTGCAGTCCATCCGGATCCAACGCGCCGTCGGCGCCGAAGGGTGTCGTGATGGGCAGCAAAAGACCGCACAATTTCTTCGACAAAATTCGTGCGGCTGAAGTGTTGTTGGAATCGGGATTCGTCAAAGCGAGCGCATTATAGCGGCTCGCTAAAGTCTACGGCAAAGACCTGAAAACTTTTGATTGTGCCGGGAACGAACTCGAGGCTTAAGGCGTAAGAAAAAGCGCGCGCTCAGCCTGGCGGCGGCGTGTTAGGCCCGGCAATACCTTGCCGCCTGCATGGTCAAACAGCAGGATACGATCGGCCGCATTCGCGAGACCCTGATTCATCAACTTCTTCAAATTACTCGCGCCAAGATTGAAAGTGAAACTGACGAGCGCGGCAAATTCACTGTCGGTTAGCGTCAGCCCGAGTTTATTAACCGGCGCTTCAGCGACAGCCAAATCCTGTTGCAGGAATGCCTGGGCCTGTTGCTGCGAGATCGTCTGACCAGCTTTCACGCCTCGCGTGTGTCCGTACCCGATTGTCCAGACGCCTACGCTGTCCTGATAGGCATTGAGCCGTAGGCCTTCGAAGGATTCGATTAGTTGTAAACCAGCTTGATTAGTTGTTTGGCTCATGAATAAGTCCTCAGTTGATTTTCGACCTGTCGAGTTCCAGGCGTTTTCGGCCTATTGCCAAGCGAGCTTCTTCAAGTTCATCCGACGCCATAGCACCTTTACACCTTTAGATGAACCCTTCTCCTTGAAGCCACGTCCCCGTAAGCGGGAGGACCAGTAAAAGGACAGATGAAACAGCCAAGCTACGACGATGGTTTTTCTCGAAAAACCAAAACCTGGACAACCTTATCGGCGACGTAGGCTTTGCCCTCACAGAGGAAGGTTTCTCCCTGCGTCTTGTGAATAGCCTTATGGCTCTCCTTATCGACATCAGTCGTGTAAGAAACGAAAGTAAGATGCCCCATGTCAAAGTCATCTACATCGTTATAAGTCATCGCGGTGGCCTTGGCGCCGTCGTCAGTCGCCAACTGCACCTTCTTGATGTTGGCTAACAAGCGACCCTCGTCTCGTTCAGCGGAAAGCTCCAGACTCTTTAGCGAATCAATGTTAGCCGCATAAGCGACGGTATGTGAAAGTGGTTTAGTGGGTGGCATACTGATTTCTCCTTTTGCTTACCTTCCGTTGGTAACGATGGCTTTATCGATCTTACTGTGCACCGGGTCATCAGTTGCGATATTCCGAAAGATCACCCTTAGGCCTTGGAGCAAATTCTGGCCGTTTGGTTCTGCCGAAGTAACAGGCCCAACTTGTACAAGACGCTTGGTGTCTGGATCCGCTTCCAGAGCCTTAAATATATTTTGTAGTTTCGTTGTGGCGGCCTTGATTTCGTCGGCATCACCACTATCTAGCGAAGTCTTAAGCGTTCGAAGCACGGCGAGCGTGGTTCGCACGTCTGTTACATCCTGTACAGTAGCAGCTCGAGTTAACGGAACCCCCTTAAGTACAAGCACATCATCTTCGGACTGCTTAGTTATGAGCGCTGTATCCTGTTGCAGTTGCGTGAAAGCCCGGACCAGAGTGCCGGCGTTGTAGTAATCGACAAGGTCAGATACCGCGGCGCCGAGTGGGTAATCTATCGGCTCCTTCTTTTCTCTTTCCAGGATCGTGGTCCGCACTTTCGCGCGATTGCCATCCATCTTGCTTATCAAGATAGGCGTAGACTGGTCTTTGTAGAAATTTGCATCCAGCGATCTGCGTCCACCTCTGAAAGCAGTTAACGCGACGCCAATTATCTGAAGGGAGCGCTCACCTTTGGTAATACCAACTGATGCCGCCGCGCCGAGCTCAACCAGGTCAAGCACAAAGTTGTTTCGGTCGCGTCCGGCTTGAATGTCAGTAATAAAATCTATGTATGCTCCGTCAATATACGGTAAGGCATCTTCAATGAGCTCATTTCTTATTTGCTTAGCTTGAGCCGGGCTGGACCCCAGAGCAGCCACATACAAGGTGTTTTGGGCCTTTATGTGTTCATTGATCTTAGCTACCAAGCTGTTGGGATTTTTGAAATCTACTGACGGTCTGTATTTCGGACAGCCAGTAGCAAAGATAGCAACGCAAAGGAGAAGGGAAATTTGTATTTGTCTCATGGGGATAACTCCGTAAACGGTTGTTGGTGGACTGAGAGGTCAACGAGATCGCGCTGAGATCTCAGTTCAAAGTTATCAAGGATTATTTCAACGACTTCTCGGTTCCCGACTACAAACGACTCGACGTCTGGGGGTCGAATCTACGAGAAGTTTTGGTTTCAACTGACCGATGGAGTGCGAGGAAATCTGAGTGCGCCAGATCAGGTCAGCAGGCAACAGAGATTGAGTACGGCCGCACGATATTCCAAGCGTCCCGCCGCTGTCAAGTTTTTTGCAAGGTTCTTTGCTTGCCTTGCTGGCAACTTGTAACTCGAGGAAAGTTCATCAGTGAGGCCCAAGATCTCGCCTCGGGATTCCCGCAACCTGCCGTGAATTTCGCCGTCGAGTTCTTAACAAATTCTCGCATCCACCTATAATGCCAGGCCAAACGAAAACATTTCATGCGCCGGGAAACCTTTTTCAACCCGCCGTACGCGGCGCTTGACCACTGGAGAGCCTCGACCCGATGATGTTCGCGAACATCCTGAACACTGCCGACGTTATTGATCACAAGAATCTTGAAAAGGAAAGTGTGAAATCCGGATGAAGAAGTATCGCTTCGTTCAACTCGACGTGTTTACCAGCGAACCCTTTGCCGGCAATCCGCTGGCGGTGTTTCCGGAGGCCGAAGGATTGACTGACGACGAGATGATGAAGATTGCGCGCGAGATGAATCTTTCGGAGACGGTGTTTGTGTTCAAGCCGGAAGATAAGCACCCAGTAAACAGCAATCAGTTATCAGCCAAACCTGCCGACGAGAAAGCTGGGAGTGGCAAATCGCAAGTTGACTCAGGCGATTCAACAGTTCTCCGTCGTTTGCGGATCTTCACACCGGTGCGTGAGATTCCTTTTGCCGGTCATCCGATCGTGGGCACCTGGAACGCGTTGGCACGCGAAGGTGTCGTGCCCGTTCCCGATGGGGGAAACGGCTGGACGCGCATTCATCACGAAATCGGCATCGGTGTTCTGCCCGTGGACATCGAATTCAAAGACGGCACGCCCCTACAAGTTGTAATGACGCAGGGAAAGTTTGAGATCAAAGGCGAGCTCGACGATGCAACTGAGCGAGCTGAACTCGCGAGAGCCCTCGGTCTCCGGATTGAAGACCTCGACGAGACTCTTCCTATTCAAACAATCTCGACCGGACTCGCGTTCCTCGCTGTGCCAATTCGGGCTCTTGCCGACCTTCGCCGCTGCAAAGTGAATTCTTCGTTACTTGCGGAAATCTACCAGCGCGGCGGCGGCACTGGTTGCGAGGCATTTAGCCGCGAAACGATCGATATAGGCGAATCGCGCGCCCACGCACGCATGTTCGCGCCTGGCGACAACATTGCTGAAGACCCGGCAACCGGCAGCGCCGCCGGCGCCTTGGGCGCTTACCTGGTGCATCACGGCGCGGCGAATATCGGACCGGCCGACGGACGATTCCGCTTTGTCATTGAGCAGGGCGACTTCATGCATCGACCCAGTCGCATCAACCTTGAGGTTGCGGGTAAACCGGGGGCGATCGGTGAAGTGCGTGTTGGTGGACCTTCGATCGTCGTAGCGCACGGCGAAGTCACGTTCTAAAAGCAAGTTTCGAGTCTCCTGCCCGGAGCTGAACTAGACTCGGAACTCGAAACCCGAAACCCGAAACTCGAAACTCTTATTTATGACCGCACCACTCGATCTATTAATTATCGGCGCCGGCCCGGCGGGACTTTCCGCCGCCCAGGCAGCTGCGCAAGCGGGCCTCAGTTATCTCGTCCTTGAAAAAGGGACGATTGCCGACACGATCCGCAAGTATCCCGTAGGCCGCACGCTCTTCTCGACATCAAACGAACTCGAAATGTTCGAAGGCGCGCTAACTCCCTGCCGCGAAAAGCCCACTCGCGAGGAACTCCTCTCGCACTACATCCATTTCGTGCTTGATAACGACCTCCGGATAAACACTGACGAAGAGGTGTTGGACATTGAGAACCTCGAGAGCAAGGGCTTCATGGTCCACACCAAAAGGGATCAATACAATGCGGCGCGGATTCTCTTTGCAATTGGGGCGATGGCCCACCCGCGCCGGTTGAATATTCCCGGTGAAGACTTGCCCAAGGTGCATCACCTCTTTGTCGAGCCTTACGCCTACATACGCAGAGACGCGATGGTAGTTGGCGGCGGCAACAGCGCCGCTGAGGCGGCGTTATTTCTTTCCGAGGAGGGCGCGCGCACTACGCTCGTCATCTGGCGCGAAGACTGGGAGAACCGCGATCCCTCAGCCGGAGCGATGAAACATTGGGTCCGCACGCCGCTCGACCGCGAGGTGGCCGCCGGACGCCTGTACATTGTCTTGTACAAAGAAGTACTGTCGATAACCGAGCACGATGTCACCTTAACAACCGAGGACGACGAAACGCTGACGCTGCCCAACGATGTACTTTTTGTCCTGATCGGCAGTGATGCTGATCTGACCCTCTTGAAGAAACTCGGCGTGAAGACCGAACCGGGAAAGCTTACCGAAATGCCGGTTTACGATCCGGAGACATTTGAAACAAGCGTGCCCGGCGTTTACGTGGTCGGCCACTTCACACATGCTCGCCACATCAAGGCCGCGATCGATGTGCCACGTCGTATCGTTCCGCTGATCGCCGAAAGCTTGCGCGTAAAGGTCAGTTCCAAATAATCTTCCCGCACCAGGACAAACCTGACACCGAATGTGGATTGCCCGTTTCATCACGCCTTTTGGCCGTTCGGTCACAAAACTTTGGGCACTCGGAGTTTGATATAGTAAAAGCGTCCTTCCATCCCGGCCATGACTACTACGCGATCAATTCTTCCAACCCTTAGGAGCACCAAATGAGAATTCCACCTGCGTTTACCCGCGCGACCAATCGTCTTAACTTTAAGAGCTTGAATTCCGGCTCCTCCCTTTCTTCTGGCCGGCTTGCCGGTCTGTTGGGCGCGCTGATATTGCTGGCGCTCGTCTCTTCGTCCGCTTTCGCCCAGATTCCAGCGGTGACGAAGTTAACGATCAAATCCAAAGTGCTGGGAGAAGACCGAATAATTCTCGTGCGCACACCGCAAGGATATGCCAGCAATGAACGCGCCTATCCGGTGCTTTACATGACTGACGGCGATGCGCATCTCGCTCACACCAGCAGCACGATCGAGTTCCTCGCGCAGAACGGCCGCATGTCGGAAATGATTCTCGTCGGCATCACCAACACCGACCGCACGCGCGACCTAACGCCGGTGAAAGGGACGGGGAGTATCCCGCCACAGTTTGCCAGCGCCGGTGGCGCCGATAATTTCCTAAAGTTTATCGAGACCGAATTGATTCCGGAGATAGAGAAAACTTTCCGTACGCAACCCTACCGCGTTTTGGCAGGTCATTCGCTCGGCGGCCTCTTCACGGTCCATACGCTAATCACGCGCCCGGAACTGTTCAATTCATACATCGCAGTCAGTCCGTCTTTGCAGTGGGCCGATGAAACGACCTTGAAGCGCGCGGAAGAGTTTTTCAAAAACCGCAAGGAATTGCATGCGACTCTGTTTACGTCGCTTGGCAACGAACCCGGCGACATCGGCAAAGCCTTCGTCGCCTTCAAGGAGATCCTCGCGCAGACGCACATCAAAGGTTTCGAATGGGAAGCTGAGCAGATGAAGGACGAGGATCACGGCTCGGTAGTGTTGCGCAGTCACTACTTTGGTTTGCGGAAAGTTTACGACGGTTGGCAGATGCCGCGCGATCCCGAGACGGGAGCAGTGACTGGCGGACTCAAAGGCGCCGACGAGCATTTCAAGTGGCTGTCGGAGAAATTCGGTTATTCGATTCCGACACCCGAAGCGTTGGTGAATCAGATCGGTTACCACTTCCTGGGAAACGGTAAGCCCGAAGAAGCGATTGCGACCTTTAAGAGCAACGTCGAACGGTATCCAAATTCTGCGAACGTCTACGATAGTCTGGGTGAGGCGTACGAAAAAACCGGACACCTTGATTGGGCGACTCCGCAGTACGAAAAGGCCCAGGCCTTAAGTAAAGAGAACAACGATCCCAACGCCGCGACCTACGCAGCAAACTTTACGCGCGCCGCTGACAAACTAAAACAGGCGGCCGCCACGTCGTCCGAGGGCGCAAAGCAGGCTGACGCGGCGAAGAAGAAGCAGTAACGGCCCCGACAACCTGCGAAACTAATTGCGCCCCTCGTTCAGGAAGAGCTGAGCGTGGGGCGCGCGGCATGGCCGGAACGATTCAACCTCTTGCTCGGCTACATCCAGAATTGTCTGCGCAACTCTGACACATTCAAATCACATACGTTGATCGGTGCTGGCGGGCCATTCCCGTGTTCGGGTTGTTGGACTAACGGGGTCTGCGCCATGGGAGACTCCACAGTCCGCGCGCCGCGAGGATAGCCGAGAAGAGCCCGGTCACGCCGAGTGCGATCAGCGTCCACACAAAGAAGAAGCCCCCGCTTTTTTCCGTTACTTAAGAAAGGGCCGATCAACGATAATCGCCGCAGTGGAAACCAACAACTCAGTTCTAATCATAGGTGCCGGCGCAGCGGGTTTGTCCGCGGCGCGTGACCTGTCGGCCGCGGGCGGGCAAGTAACCATGATTGAAGCGCGCGAGCGGGTGGGCGGAAGAGTCTACACTCACCACAACTCCGGTATTGTTCCCGTCGAGTATGGCGCAGAGTTTGTTCATGGGCAGCACCCGCAACTCCTCCAGATAATAGAAAGCTCGGGCCAGCCGTTATGTGATGTTACCAATCGGCGTTTGTACTTCGAAAATGGCGAGGTCAGTAACTCACAAGAGTTTTGGAGCAAGCTAAATGCTTTGATGGACCTGATGGATCCCAACGAGCCTGATCGCAGCTTCAAAGATTTTCTCGACTCACAACCGAATGACGAAGCAACGCTCTTAGCTAAGGCAGTAGCGACGCGATACGTGCAGGGATTTCATGCTGGTGACGTCAATCGCATTGGCGTTCGCGGGCTGATAAAAGCCAATGAAGCTGCAGACGAGATCAAGGGCGATAAGTCGTTTCGCGTGCTCGGCGGCTACGACGTAGTGACGGGGTCATTGCTGCGGCAGGCGCAGGCGAAGGGTGCCGTTGTTCACCTCAACACCGTAGTAAAAGAACTGCGCTGGAGCCAGGATCAGGTTGAAGCCGTTTGCATTGCCGATAAACGACTGCAACGGTTCTCAGCAAATCAGGCCGTAGTTACCTTGCCGCTGGGTGTGTTGCAGGCAAAGCATCATCAGCGTGGCGCGGTTCGGTTTGTCCCTGAATTGCCGGAACAGAAACGAGCAGCGATTGACGGAGTTGCGATGGGCCATGCGATGAGAATAATTTTGCATTTCCGTGAACGCTTTTGGGAGCGGCTGGAATTGCCGGGAGCGGAGCGCTGTGACCTGGCCCAGCTCGGTTTCATCGTTTGTCCGGAAGCTCCAATATCTACCTGGTGGACGTTGCTGCCACTGCGAACCGGGATGATAGTTGGATGGGTTGGCGGCCCGGACACTGATCGTTTTGCTGGACGCGGCGAAGAGTTTGTAGTTACCCAGGCCCTGGCTTCACTCGAGCAAATTCTTGGCGTTTCGGAAGAACGTTTGCGGAAACTCCTGCTGGCTTCATATTTACACGACTGGGGAACGGATCCATTCTCGAGAGGCGCTTACTCCTATTTGCCGGTGAACGGACTCGAAGCGCAACAAACTCTCGCGCGTGCGATCGACGACACACTTTATTTCGCTGGTGAAGCCACGAGCGTGGGACACATCGGAACGGTGCATGGCGCTGTTGCGAGTGGAAAAAGGGCTGCGAAGGAAATCATTAGGGTGTGTAAGCAATAGAAGAGGAACGGAGAGATTGTCCATTTGTCATCTGAAATTTTTCATTTGTCATTTGCGGACAACGACCAGTTGACGATGACTGGTGACCTGCGACTATAGATGTGTGACCATCCGGTATTACGTTCGTTGGTCCGACATCATCTCCCTCCATCCAAATAACCAATGAGAAATTTCAAATGACAAATGGAAAATCTTTTTCTCTGCGCGCTCATCTTCCTTCGTTCTGCCGTTCAATCATCCATTGCGGATATTGAGTCGCCGGTGCAGTCGTTGCGGAAAGCATTTCAAATTCCGCTCCTGTCAATTCTAGATCCGTCGCCTTCAAGTTGTCTTCCAACTGCGACATTTTATTCGCGCCGATAATTACCGAGGTGACGCCGGGTTGGGCCAAGAGCCAGGCGAGCGCAACTTGAGCGATTGTAGTTCCCTTCTCTTTCGCGATCCGCGCGAGCGCATCAACCGCATCGAAGGCGCGCGCTTCGTCAATTGGTGGAAACTGAAAACCGCTGCGCCGCGCTCCTTCGGGAGTCGGATTATCCCGAGTGTATTTCCCGGATAGAAAGCCGCCAGACAACGGCGACCAGGGCAACACGCCGACGCTTTCTTCACGACAGAGTGGCAGAAGTTCGTGTTCGAGATCGCGGCCCACCAGCGAGTAGTAAGCTTGTAGGGAAACGAAGCCGGCCCAATCGTGAGCGCGAGACAGGCAAAGAGCTTTCATCAGGTGGCGCGTGGACCAGTTTGAACAGCCGATGTAACGCACCTTGCCTTGTCGCACCAGATCATCCAGGGCGCACAGTGTTTCTTCAATTGGCGTAAGGATGTCCCAGCCATGCACCTGATAGAGATCGATATAGTCGGTTTGCAATCTGCGCAGGCTGTGTTCGACACCAGCGAAGATATGCTGGCGAGATAAGCCGACGTTGTTCACGTCGCCGGTGCCCGACGTCGCTGCTGCGGTCATGGCGCTTCGGACCTTTGTGGCTAAAATTACTCGATCCCGCTCCACACCAATATCTTTCAGCGACTGTCCCAACACCACTTCTGATTGGCCGTAAGAATAGACGTCGGCGGTGTCGAAGAAATTGATTCCGGCTTCCAGCGCGCGTGCGCAGCCGTTGCGCTTGCAATCGCGGGCAGCGCCTACCTCAGCGCCCGCAATAAAGCCGGAGCCAGCCCGAGTGCGATTCAATCG
>JBDUDV010000009.1:0-49437 GCA_040002755.1 Acidobacteriota bacterium
ACTGCGCTGTAAGCACGTCAACAATGTCGTCGCTCGTCACACGGTCGATGTAGGTAGAGTAGTAAGAAGCAGCTTCGTTTGGTTGTGGTCGTCCAATCATGGGTGAATAGTAAACCGCGAATCGAAAATAAAAAAGTTCGGTCGATATTTTTCGCGTCTCTCCGATTAATGAGACGCGTCATGCCGGTGATTCAATCCGTATGGCTCTCCCACCACTGTCGTGAGCAGCTTGCGAATTTCGTCAGCGCCGGCGGCGATCGGGCTGGCGATTCTGCCGTCAGTATTGACAACCACGGCGGTGGGCGTCACTTTTGCGCCATATTTTTCCGCGACTTCGCGCTGCTCCTGCAGCAGCACCTGGCCCAGGCGATTCCGCGCCACGTTGACAAAGTTTTCTTTGATCGTCCCAAAACTAATCAGGGCGATCGTTAATTGCTCGCTGTGTGACTGCTGCCATTCCTTCACTTCCGCGAACAGCACGACGCATGGGCCGCAGGTTGGATTCGTGAAAATGAGCAACAACGGCTTGTCGGAGGCGAGTAACTGCATGAGCGAAACTGTGCCGCCCGCATAAGCCTTCAGTTCAAATGATGGCGCGACTGAATTGAGTGGCAAACCAGGTGGCGCCTTGGGCGTTTCCACCGGTAAATTCTTTTGCCGCCGTTTCAAAAAAATCGGCACGACGACAACAAACACGACAACGCCAAGCAATATCAACCACTCGGAAGCGTTCAAATCTGCAAATGTGTTAAGAACCCCCGAACCGGCCCTGACCTCTGTCTGCCACAACACAAAGACGGCACCCAGCGCGAAGACGAGATTGCGGACAAGCGTGGGCCAACCGAGCGGGCGAGAGTAGAGCTGGCCGAAGCAATGGCAATCATGAGTTTGGCCGCGCACCAGGTTTACACCGATGGCAATAACGAAAATGGTCAAGACAATGAGCGCGGCGAAGGCACTCGCACGGGCTGCGTTCGGGAAGAGTAACCCGAAGGCGATTGCCAGTTCCACGATCGGCAAAATAATTGAAAGCACCGGCACCAAGGGTTCCGGTGAACCGAAATTCTTTAACGCTTCGCGCGTGCCAGGCGGATCGAGCAGCTTTGTAACTCCGGCGACACCGAAGACCGCGCTAAGCGCAACTCGCAGAAGTACTGTTATCAGGTGCATTAAAGAAAACGAGATCGCGCAAGTACAAAATAGCTACGGTATTGTCCAGTTTAGCCCAAAATGGTCGCTCTCAGTATTCCGCAAGCGCTTTCTCGTCTAGAATTGCGGAACCTGAATAACAAAATGTCCGTTAGACAAGAAGGTGATCCGGTCTATGTTCTGCTGAAATGAAAGGGAGGGTGGCTTATGTATTGCGCAGCTTGTGGCACGCCGCTGGCGCCGGGTCTTAGTTACTGTAATCGCTGCGGCATGAGCTTGAAGGAACCGTCAGAGCCGAGAGCGAATCCCATTGGCGCTTACTTGATTTCGGCGATTACGGTTCTTGGCATAGCCGGATTGGGCCTCATGCTGGGCGGCGCGATGGCGCTAAGAATCGGCGGCCAGTTTCAGGCGGATTTTGTTGGCATCTACATGCTGATGACTTTTTCGCTGGTTGCTCTGATCGAGTTTTTTCTTTGCCGGCAACTATCGCGGCTCCTTCGCAGATCTGAGGAGAGTCAGCCGCTCGCGTTATCGCAACAAGCGTCAGCGCCGGCTGAGCTTCGTGGGCCTCAACCCCGCACGCTGCCGGAACCGGTTCCTAGTGTCACTGAAAACACAACCCGAACTTTGGAATACTCGCGCAACGAGCCTTCGCGTTAATATCCTTAACGCTCCCGGTCTTAAAGAGGAACACCAAACATGAAAAGACTTGTGCTGCTGATTGTCATGATGGCGCTGGGAGCAGGTTGTCATATTCATCACAAGGTTGCCGGATCAGGCAACCTAAAGAAGGAGACTCGGAACGTTGGTTCCTTTACCTCAATTTCGACCGAAGGCGCTTTCAATATCAAGATAGTCTGCCAAAAAATGCCGGCGGTTGACATCGAAGGCGACGACAATATTCTGCCGCTCATAACGACTCAGATCCTCAACAACGTGCTGCACATAAGCACTCTGCGAAGCTATGACACGGCTGCGCCCGTTACCCTGGAAATCACCGTTCAGAATCTGCAGGGCATTCATTCGGCGGGAGCGGGCACAATCGACATCTCCGGGTTGAAGAACGAGAGGTTTGAGATCATAGCGAATGGCGCCCCGACCGTAAAAGTTTTCGGAGAAACCAGGGTCTTAACGATTGACGCAAGCGGCGCGGGCAATATCGACGCGCATAAACTGCGAGCCGCGCGGGTAGAAGTTGGCGCAAAAGGAGTAGCGGAGGTTGAGGTTTATGCATCGGAACAACTTGATGCAGTAGTCTCGGGACCATCGCACGTGATCTACTCGGGCAATGCAGCGGTGAATAAAACTGTGAACGGACCTGGCAGTGTCGAGAAAAAAGAGGCCGAAGTAAATTAGAACTGAAGCGGCTTTGATTTGCGCTTCAGATCCACGCGGGCGGTGTGAGTTAATCCAGAGTGATCGCTCTTTCTGTAACCTTCGTTTCCTGACGTACATCAAGCGCAAGACTTCTTTATTCATAGTGGCGGTCGCGACAAGACGTGATATTTTTATGTTGACATTCCACTCCTTACTGAATAACTATTTGTCATTCTCGAAAAGGAGCTTATTCCACCAATGACCTATGTAGTTGTTGAGTTATGCGTCGACTGTAAATATACCGACTGTGCTGCCGTGTGCCCGGTCGAAGCATTTCATGAACTGCCCGATCGCCTCTACATTAATGCCGACACCTGCATCGATTGCGATGCATGCGTGCCGGAGTGTCCCGTCGAAGCAATTTTTGCAGATAACAATGTGCCGGAGAATTACGCTCACTGGACCCAGATCAATATCGACGAAGCTCCAAACTACCCGGTGATTAGCGCGAAGATTCCCGCCCTGCACGGACCGACCTGCGCTGGACCAGAGGAGTAGTTTCCCAAACTGATTTCTGAAATATTAGAGGCGGGCCGGCAAAGTTGGTCCGCCTCTTTCCGTGGGCGCGAGCTCTCTGCTTTCAACCTGTTTGCTTCGCTCTAAGCAAACACAAGGCCTGCTCGCCCGAATCAATTGCGACGCCAAAGGTATTACGTTCGTCGTCAAACTCACCAATCGTCTTCTCAGGCTCAATACCGACACTTTCGATCACGCAAGTATAGTGAGTTTTAGCGAAGATGCGGGCAGCCAGATAACCTGTGGACCACGTAAGACTCAGAGTAATGTCGTCGTCGCTTATGTGCCTGCGCCTGACCCGCGCGCAAAGTTTGACGGCGCGCTAAAGTCTCTTGAGTTGTGCCGCCAGATTTCAGACTAAAACCCTAGCCCGTTAAGGCGGATGCTGTTCGTCACAGTTCTGTGTCGGCTCACCAGAAGCAAATCCGCTTAGTTATCGCCTTCCGTATATTCCCCGAGTTCGCACAAATCACGTTACGGGAAAAAGGAAGGTAATAATCCAGTGAAGAAAGCATGTTTAATGCTGCTGTTCGCAGTGGCTTCAATCGGAATCGCTCAGGGAAGCGCTGCGGCGCAAATGAAGATGGACAAGATGGATTCGAAGAATCCGATGGTCGGCGGCGCGGCAATGATGCGTTCGCGCGACATTGTTGACAACGCAGTCAATTCAGCTGACCACACAACGTTGGTGGCAGCCGTGAAGGCGGCCGGACTAGTGGAGACTCTAAAAGGCAAAGGACCGTTCACGGTGTTTGCGCCAACGAACGAAGCTTTTGACAAACTACCCGCCGGCACAGTGGATATGCTGGTTAAACCCGAAAACAAGGCGATGCTGACGAAGATTCTGACGTATCACGTTGTGGCCGGAAAGTTTGACTCAAAGGCTATCGCAAAAATGATCAAGAAGGGTCACGGCAGCGCCAAGCTCACGACCGTCAGCGGCGATACGCTGGTGGCATCCATGAGCGGCAATGATTTAATTCTTCGTGACGAGAAGGGCGGCACCTCGCGCGTAACGATCGGAAACGTGTATCAATCAAACGGCGTAATTCACGTGGTTGATTCGGTATTGATGCCAAACTAACTGTTTTCATGGACGACGCCATACCTTCCGGTCTGGCTTCTCAGACTCCACGGCAATGGCGCTTTCGAATGGTCGAAAGCGCCGTTTCGCGTTGTTAGAGCTCCCGTTCTCTCACCATTCGGAGAATCACATACGCCCTCAGCAGTTGACCGCGTCCTTCATTCCAAGCATGATCAATGCCGATGCCGAAAGGAGTTCGCTTGATCAGCTGCCGCAAGATGACCGCCGGCGATGTTGCCGATGTCTTTGAGATGCTGAGAGTATTTCTCAGTGAGGACGAACACTACCTCGCGAGCAGCAAGGCGTATGGCGATCGCGGGTTTCAGGGACTCAACGACGCGCTAGATCTTTTTCTCGAACAGCCGGAACTCGGATTCGTCTGGCTGGCTTACGACGACAGAGGCGTCAGCGCCGTCTGCGTGGTTTGTTATGCAATTTCAACCTCAATGGGCGCCGTGGTGGCGAAGCTCGACGACGTTTCGGTGAAGTCGAACCGGCGCGGCGGGGGGATCGGCACAGCGATGCTGGAACAACTAAAAGGGCAGCTCAAAAAGGAGTCGGTAGCGCGAATCGATGTGGGCGTTCATCTCGAGAACCCCGAGGCGCGCAGATTCTACGAGAAACTCGGCTTTGTGGCCTTGAACGAAGAGCGCCTCGCGTGTGTGATTTGAACTCGAAGAAAAAGCAGCCGCGGATTTACACGGACCAACGCCGATCTAAAAAATCTTCAACAGGTACCACAGTGCGTGCGCAAGGTTGATTGCTTTCAGGTTTCCTTGCTCAGCTCGGCTGATTGTTCAGATCCGCGTTCATCCGTGTAAACCCGCGGCCAATTTTCCTGACTAGCGCGGCAAGTTCGCAATTTCCTCGAAGTATTTTGCAAACGCGACCATCCCGCCCGATGCTTGCTGCCAGTCAAAATTTTCATTCGGCGCATGGTAGCCGTGCTCAGGTAGCGACAGCCCAAGAAACAGGACCGGGCAGCGCAGAACTTTTTCAATACTCGTCATCGCCCCAATCGTTCCCCCGTCCCGCACAAAAACCGCATCGCGTTTGAAAGCAAACTTAACCGCCCGTTTCAACGCTTCCGGCAGTGGACCTTCAAGCACGGTACGAAACGCCGGCGCCGCAGATTCGAATTGTATTTTCACGTCCGGATTCAATTCTTTCACTGCGGCTTTCAGTTGCTTCTGGATCTTCGCCGGATCCTGAATCGGCACCAGGCGGAACGATGCTTTAACTTCCGCTCGTGGCGGCACAATCGACTTCACGCCCGGACCCTGATAGCCACCCGTCACGCCGTGCACTTCAAAGGTCGGCATGCCCCAAATACGTTTCATCACCTCGAGCGGATCCTCCGAGCGCATCAGTTTCAAATGATGCGCTTTCTTGAACGCGCGGGCGTTGAAGCCGCAATTGGCCCAGTCGTTCAATTCCTGTTTTGAAGGAGGGATTACATCGTCATAGAAACCCTTGATCTTGATCTTGCCTGTCTTCGGGTCGTAGAGATCGCAAACGAGTCGCATCAATTCGGCAATCGGGTTGCGGGAAGCGCCGCCGGTTTCACCAGAATGTGTATCAACCTGTCCCGTTTCAAGCTGCAACAGAAAACCGAGCAAGCCGCGCAGACCGGCGGAACTCGCGGGCCGGTTTCGCGAAACCCAAACCGTATCGGAAACGACAACGGAATCGGTGCGCAAGTTCGACTTTGCTTTGGTAATAATCTTTTCGAAATTCGGCGAACCAATCTCTTCTTCAAACTCCCAGAGGAAACGAATGTTGATCGGAATGCCAGTTTCCATCGCGGCGCGCGCGCCATAGAGTGCGGCGAGCGCGGGGCCCTTGTCGTCAGTGGTACCGCGGCCCAAATAACTATCGCCCTTCTTCGTCATCACAAACGGCTCGGTGTCCCACGGCTCAGTTTCTTTTGACGCAGGTTGAACGTCCATGTGGTTGTAGACCGTGACTGTCGGCACGTTCTTGTTGTTACCAAAGACTGCATGCACCGTAGGATTTCCATTCCTGACTTCGAAAACTTCAACCTTGCCGCCAAATCGCTGCAGCGTTTCCACGGTCAAGTCAACGCCTTTGCGAATGTCTTCTGCATGGGACGGGTCACAAGAAACTGTTGGTGTCTCCACAAAACGCTTCAGCAGCGCCTCATACTCATCGCGGTGATTCTGGGCAAAGGAAAAGAGTTTGTTTCGGTCAAGCGGGTTCGCCATTCAGGAGATCCTCCGATCAGATTTTGTTTAGAGCGCTCAGGGGGATACCTGCGTGAACTGCAGGTGACAGACAGTATCATGAATCGTTTCACCTCTAGTGTAATCATGATGAGCAGGAAAAAGCCAAAGAGCTGACGAAAGTTGGGCCCGCCATGACTCGGGAGGGCAACGTTTTCCGGGCCCTTCCTCACTAACCCCCGAAGACTGAGAGTTTGTTTTTCAAGCGAATTGCGTCGGGGTTTTTTTAGGAAGTTAACGAAACTGGGTCTCGCGACCTACCGGTTGCACCGAGGGCTAAGCGGTGCCCTATTGAATTCGCAAAAATCAACCTAAGAAACAGCTCGCCGCGGCTTTTCGTATTTCTAAGGGCGTTCCATTCAGTTGATTCTCAGTCTTCGTGTTATTCTTGCAACCCGTTTTTCGCCGCCGAGGTGATCTGGGAGGTCGAGTTTTTAGGTAAAGAACCGGGATTTTAGGAGGCTTTTGTGAGAACAAGATATTACCTGGCCGCAGTCATCGCTCTTGTTTTAACCCTTTCCGCAAGTCTTTATTCACAACAGGCAAATTCCGCGCGGCAAACGAACAACCCGGCCGGGGCTCCCGCCGCGGCCGGCGCCAAATCGACAGTGAGCTCACGCCCGAACGGCGCCGTTGTTAAGGGCGATGTTTCTGAAGCGCTATCGGTAATCCAGGCGAATTATATCGACGGCAGGAAACTCGACTACAACACCATCTTCAAGTCGTCGATTAGCGGGATGCTGAAGGCGCTCGACCCTCATTCAACTTATCTCGACAAAACTGATTTTGAGGAATTCAAGACTGAGCAGCGCTCGCAGTATTACGGTATTGGTGCAACTATCGGTGACCTTACGCAAGGCGACCAGATCAACACGTACATTCGGGCCACCTTCGAGGAGGCGCCGGCGGCGCGCGCCGGACTGCGGTTTGGCGACAAGATAGTGGCGGTCGATGGTCAGTCAATGAAGGGCAAGAATTTCGCGGAAGTGCGAAAGTTTCTGCTGGGCCCGTTGGGCACAGTTGTTAAAGTCACTGTCGAACACGCTGCGACCGGCCAGGTTGAGACCGTAACGATCACTCGCGACGCGGTTTCACTGCCATCGGTTCCGCAGGCCTACTTGGTCAGACCCGGCGTCGGTTATGTAGCGATGACCGGCGGCTTCAACACCACCACGGCTGACGAATTTGAGGAAGCGCTACAGAATCTTCATTCCAAGGGCATGAACATGCTGGTGCTGGATCTACGCGGGAATCGCGGTGGTCTTTTGATCCAGGCAGTGCGGGTTGCCAACACGTTTCTGCAGCGCGGGCAAATGATCGTTAACCAAAAGGGTAGGATCCGCAACAGCAGTGAGGAATTCAGGGCACTCAACGATAATCCGGATACTGTGCCGCTCGTCGTGTTGGTCAACGGCGACACAGCCTCGGCCGCGGAGATCGTCGCCGGTGCGCTACAGGATCACGATCGCGCGTTCATCGTTGGCGAGAATAGTTTTGGCAAGGGACTCGTCCAACTTCCTTATCAGCTCGAGTATGATTCAGCCCTGCTCTTAACCATCGCCAAATACTACACGCCATCCGGACGCTTGATTCAGCGCGACTATTCGAATGGCGATAACTACGACTACTACACGCGTGGCGGACTTGCGAACGACAAAGACACATCGCTCGCTTTACCCGCCGGACCGCAAAGCCGCACCGATACCGGTCGAGCCGTTTACGGCGGGGGCGGCATCTCTCCGGACGAAATCGCCAAGCCGGAAAGACTCACTCCTTCGGAAGGGCGCCTACCGAATCCGATTTTTGGTTTTGCTCTGCAGTTGGCAATGGGACGCGTGGCCGGCTTTGAAAACTACAAAGTCCAACCGAAGATCGAATACAACCACGACCTGAAGCCGACAGACTTTCCTGTTACCGACGCGCTCTTTAAAGAACTAAAGAGATTCGTTAGCGCCAACCCGATTTTCAAAGTAACACCGGAGCAATTGGATCGGGCTCGCCCGTTTGTCGAGCGTCAGCTGCGTTTCGAAATGGCCACCGCAGCCTATGGATCGCTGGCGGCGGTGCAGGTATTCAATGAAAGCGATCCGCAAATTGCGAAGGGCATTGATGCAATGCCGCGGGCTCGCGAGTTGGCTTTAGCAGCCAGGCGCGCACGCGCGCGCTCCTAGTCTACGCAGGACAGGCTTCCTGCCTGTACTCTTCTAATTGAAAGGGCCCCGCATCCATCGGACGCGGGGCCTTTTTTGGTTTTGGCGTAACAGGAATGTCTGTCTTTACGAGATCGTCAACACGATCTTTCCGAAGCTGTCATTCGATTCCATACGAGTGTGAGCAGCCTGAATCTCTTCCAGTTCAAAAACTCGATCAATCACTGGTCGAACGGTGCCATCCGCCAGGAGTGGTACGACCTGCTCGGCAAACAGTCTGGTCGCTATCGCCTTCTCTTCGTTGGAACGCCCGCGCAGAACTGTGCCGACAATTGTTAAGCGCTTCCGCATTACCGTAGAAAAATCAAGCATTGATTGGGTGCCCGCAGTTGTGCCGACGAGAACCAGCCGTCCTTTTGCAGCGAGCGCGTGCAGGTTAACGTCGAGATACCTCGCACCTACGAGATCGATTACCACGTTAACACCACGTTCGGCCGTCCAGGCATTGACGGCATCGACGAGCGCCGCAAGGTCGTCAGCAACAACAACCGCATTGTGTAGTCCGTATTCTCTAGCGCGTTCGAGTTTATCTGCAGTACGAGATGTGCCATAGGCTCTGGCGCCGCAGGCGCGCGCAAGTTGAATCACTGCTGTTCCGACGCCGGAGCCGGCGGCATGAACCAACATCGTTTCAGCAGGGCGAAGTTGCGCGCGTGTGAACAGTGCGTCGTGAGCAGTGATGAAGGCCTCCGGCACTGCCGCCGCTTGCGTCCAATCAAGGTTGCGGGGTATTTCGGCTAGATGATTTTCTGGCACGACAACAAACTCGGCCTGTGCGCCGCCGCCAGTAATTCCAAAAACTCGCTGACCACGTTTCCACTTCCGTACTTCCTCGCCGAGCTCGTCAATCTCTCCAGCAAATTCCATCCCGGGAATATTTTGCGGATAGCCTGGCGGCGCCGGGTAATGACCCAGTCGCTGCAAAACGTCAGCGCGATTCAGCGCTGCGGCGCGCACGCGAACCCGCACCCGATCCGCCGTCGGTCGTGCCACAAGTTCAACCTCACGAACTTCAAGCACCTCGGGGCCGCCATACTTTGTGATAAATACAGCCTTCATGTTGAGGATGGTAAAGCCTAAACCACCTAATGGCCTACCGAATCGAGACCGGCCTGAGCCGCTTTAATGTTAGCCAATTAACATCTACCATCCTTACGTGGTCGCGCAATCCAAAACACTAGTCATCCTGAACAAGGTTGCCGCCAAAGCTCGGCGCGCCTGGCCCATCGTTCGCAGTGAACTTAAAGCTGGCGGTGTCGCTTTCGATTCTTATGAAACCAGTCAGCCGGGCGACGCGACAAGTCGAACCCGCGAGGCACTACGGGCCGGCGTACAAACGATCGCCGTAGTTGGCGGCGACGGCACGCTAAGCGAAGCCGCCCAGGGGTTTTTTGAGTTTAGTAACCACTTGGAAGATGTTCCGTCGCAAATCAACCCCGCCGCGCGTTTGGCAGTTCTTACCGCCGGCACTGGAGACGACTTCGCCCGCAGCCAGATGGGTCAACGAGAGCCGCTCGGAAAGTGGATCGATATCCTCGTTTCCCACTGTCAAAACCCGCAGCAGAGGGACGTGCGATCGGTGGATGTTCTCTACGGACTTTGCGATGAATACACGACACCCTTCATTTGCTTGAACGCTTCGACGATGGGGATTGGCGGCGAGGCGGCGGCGCGCGTGGCAGCCCACGGGAGTTTCATGCGCAGACTCTCCGGTGAAGCAAGGTTTGCGGCTGCGGCTTTGGCAGCATTGGCAGGCTGGCGTGAACGCCGCGTGCGAGTTTCCGTAGACGACAGTACAGTGATTGAAGGACAGATGAATCTGGTGGGCGTGGCCAACGCTCTTTACGCCGGCGGCGGCATGATGCTTTCGCCGCAAGCGCTGATTGATGATGGCAAGCTGGATGTAGTAACCGCCTCGGGCCTTAATCGTGCGGACATCGTGCGCGAACTCACGCGCATACATAAAGGCGGACATGTGGCGAATCCGAACGTTCGCATTACGCAGGGTGAAGGCGTCAGTATCGAAACGTTTTCGACTGCCGACGCGATGCTGATTGAAGCCGATGGAAATGTACGCGGGGTAACGCCCGTCGAATTTCGCGTGCTGCCGCGAGCGCTGCGGTTTGTAGTTTAGTGTTCCGCCTTCTGCTTACTGCCTGCTGTCTTCTTCTATTGCCTTGATCTTCTGTAACCTTCTTCGATGGCGTTCCTCGCCGGTAAACTTCGCTGCTACGAAAGCGCGCACAATATCCAACGCTAACTCCTCGCCGACAACGCGAGCGCCGAGGCACAGCACGTTGCAGTCGTCATGTTCGCGTGATTGGTGTCCTGAGTAGGTGTCACCGCAGAGCGCGGCGCGAATGCCGTGCAGCTTGTTGGCGGCGACGGAGGCGCCGACGCCGCTGCCGCAGATGAGGATGCCGATTTCTGCTTCGCCGTTTTGAACAGCCTGACCGACCTTCAGCGCGTAATCTGGATAGTCATCCGGTCGGGAACCAAGGTGCGTGCCAAAGTCGATAAGCTCGTGGCCGGCCGCGCGTAGTTCTTCCAGCACACGTTCGTTGAGCGGATAGCCACCGTGGTCAGCGCCGATTGCAATTCGCATACTCTTAACATCGATCAGAGCAACGCCCGTGCGTGACTCAAGACGTTATCGAGACTGAAGCCAAGCTCGCGCATCACCACGTCGCCTGGAGCCGAAGCGCCAAAGCGATCGAGGCAGATGACGTCGCCCTGCGCGCCTATATAACGATCCCAGCCCTGGCGAATGCCCGCTTCAATTCCCAGACGCGCTGTTACGCCCGGTGGCAGTACCTCGTTGCGGTAGTCTTCTGTTTGCTCTTCGAAGAGTTCCCAACAGGGCAACGATACAACGCGGGTCGCAATTCCGTCCGACTGAAGTTTCTCGCGCGCCTCGAGCGCGAGGGAGACTTCCGAGCCAGTCGCTATCAGGATCAACCGTGGTGCGCTTCGCTCGTTAACGCTCCCGCTTCCGTCTTGACTTTGGACACTGGACTTTGGACTTTGGACAGCTTCTGCAAGCACATAGCCACCGCGGCGCAAGCCTTCCGCGCTGGCGAATTGGGTTCGATCAATCAAGCCAACTTTCTGGCGCGTCAACGCCAGTGCTGTCGGCGCATGCCGGCGCAGGATCGCGATGCGCCAGGCTTCACTTACCTCCGCCGGATCGGCAGGTCGGATAACGAAGAGGTTGGGAATCGCGCGCAGCGCCGCAACATGTTCGATCGGTTGATGAGTTGGCCCATCTTCGCCGAGGCCGATCGAGTCGTGGGTGAACACGTAAATCGCCTGCACTTCCGAAAGCGCTGCCAGCCGAATCGCCGGCCGCATGTAATCTGAAAAGGTAAGGAACGTGCCACCATAAGGAATCAAGCCGCCGTTCAGCGAGATACCCGTCAACGTCGACCCCATCGCATGCTCACGCACGCCGAAGTGGATTATCCGGCCTTCGTATGAACCCGCTTCAAAATCACCGCCGCCCTTGATGTCTGTGTTGTTCGAAACGCCCAGGTCAGCCGAGCCACCAATCAGCATCGGCAGATGTGGCGCGAGTGCATTGATAACTTCACCGCTCGCCACCCGCGTTGCCATCGGCTTCGCATCTTTGAAGTCCGGCAAATGCGACTCCCAATCCGCCGGCAGTTCCCCCTGCATGGTAGAGCGCCATTGCGTGCCCAGATCGGAATGCTGTTGTTGGTAACTTTCCACCAGTCCTTTCCATTGCGCTTCCCGTTGCGCGCCACGATCGACCGCTGCGCGAAAATGTTTTAGCGCCTCCTCGGGAATGTAAAACTGTTTGTCTTCTGGCCAGCCAAGGTGTCGCTTTGTTTCGCGCACTGCGTCTTCGCCGGGCGCATCACTGTGCGCCTTGCGCGTGCCGGCAGTCGGCATGCCAAATCCAATTATCGTTTTCACTGAAATCAACGAAGGCTTGTCGTTTACCGATTGCGCCTCGCGAATCGCGGCCTCGATCAAGTCGAGATTGTTGCCGTCAGCCACGGTCAACGTGTGCCAGCCATAAGCTTCAAATCGCTTTGGCACGTCTTCGTTGAACGCAAGTTTTGTGAAGCCCTCGATGGTTACGTGATTGTCGTCGTAGAGGTAGATCAGTTTGCCGAGATGCAGATGGCCCGCTAAAGAAGCCGCCTCCGACGCTACGCCTTCCATCAGATCGCCGTCGGAAACAATTGCGTAAACGTAATGATCGATCAGCGGAAATCCTTCTTTGTTGAACTTCGCTCCGAGATGCGCCGCACCCATAGCCATGCCGACGCCATTCGCAAAACCCTGCCCGAGCGGCCCAGTGGTGATCTCAACGCCAGGCGTTAGTCCATACTCAGGGTGGCCCGGAGTTTTCGATCCAAACTGCCGAAACTTTTTGATCTCGTCGAGCGGGAGATCGTAGCCGGTGAGATGCAACAAGGAGTAAAGGAGCATTGAACCGTGCCCGGCAGACAGCAGAAACCGATCGCGATTTTCCCATTTTGGGTTGTGCGGGTTGTGGCGCAGGAAGCGAGTCCACAGCACGTAGGCCATCGGCGCCGCGCCCAGCGGCAAACCGGGATGACCCGATTCAGCCTTCTGCACCGCGTCAAGCGAAAGCGTGCGAATTGTGTTGACGCAAAGCTCGTCGAGGTCGGGAGTGGGTGTGATATTTTCCTGCTGCACTGGTGCGCTCATTTCGCCATCCTGATTCTGCAGTTAAGTTGAAGTGAATAGTCTTTCGTAGACTCGCTGCTGGCGATCGAGCCCTGCCTGATAGAGCGCATGATGTCTCATGTTTGGCTCAAACACCGTTGCTGCCGATTCTGAAAACGGTACCGAATATTTTTCGATCGTCTGTATTTTGCCCGCCGCTTCGAGCGCAAGCAAGGCGGCGCCGCGGATTGACGCTTCCGCCAGTTCTGACAATTGCACGCGCCTGCCGAGCACGTCAGCGAGAATCTGCACCCAGACAGGCGACGAACGAAGCGCATTGCCGGATGCGATTAGGGTTGCACCTGGCGCAAACGGTTCCAGCGCCCTGGCGATCAGCGCAAAGCGATAGGCAATTGCCTCCATCGCGGCGCGCAGAATTTCGATTGGAAGGGTCTGTAACGTGAGGCCGAGAATGGCGCCACTAGCCGCAGGATTCCAGCCGCTGCTGCGCTCCCCGGCCCAGAACGGCAGAACCGTTAAGCCATGAGCGTCAGGACTAAGTAGTTCCAACTCGCTTTCGATGGTTTGGAAATCTTCCGCTCGCAATAACGATTCTCTTATCAAGTTGTACAACCCACCGCCATCTGACAAGGCTCCGCCGACTAACACTCGATCACGATTAGCACGATAACTCCACAACTCCGCTGGTAATTTCTCCGGCGGTTCGCCCACGAAACAGACACGCATCGCGCCGCTGGTGCCGATCATCAAAGCCATTCTTTCAGTTGAGACACAGCCGGAGCCGATGCTGTTTGCAGCGCCATCCCCAACCGCCGGAAACAAACGCGCTCGCTCCAGTTGCGGCCAGCGCCTGGCATAAGTTTCAGTAAGACCGTGAAAACTTTGCTGCCGGCCGGCGATTTCGGGAAGTCCGCCGGGCGCAACACCGAGCGCTCGAATTAGTTCGTCGTCCCATTCGCAGGTGCGCTGATTGAGCAGGCCGCTGCCTGAAGCCATCGAAACACTTGTGGCTGTCTCGCCAAAGAGATGGAGCGTCAGGTATTCGGCAAACGAGAGCCAGCGAGTGGCTCGCTGAAAATTCTCGGGCTCATCGTTGCGCAGCCGTCGTAGTTTTGCCGGCCAGTAACTCGAATGAAAGCGGCACCCGGTGCGCGCGTGGATCTTTTCTTCGTCAAAGTCCGAGCGCAGTTGGTAGACGGCGGCGGTAGCTCGCGCATCGGCCCAGCCAAGGACCGGCGTTGTCGCTCGCGCGTCTGCGTCAACACCAACCAGGCTGTGCCAAAAACAAGAGACCGCGATCAACTCAACGCGCATGCTCGACCCAGGAAATTTGACGAAGAGCGCGTCGATGGTTTGGGCAACGTGCTCGAGCAATTGCGCGGCGTCGAAGGTCGCGAAGTCGCGATGCCCCGGAGGATAGTTGGAGCTGACGCTCGCCCCTTCAAGTTCATGGCCCAGTTCATCAAAGAGCGCGGCGCGCACGCCGGATGATCCAATATCGAGCGCGAGCACCGCCGGTCGCCGCGATCCGGCCATGACCGAAAGCATTCCAGCCCAGGGCTCAAGCCCTTCGACAACTTCATCCGGCACGTTGCTCATTTTGCGAAGCAGGACAGACATTCCTGCCTGTCCTTTTCTCAAGCGGATTGAGGAACAGGCTGGACAGCCTGTCCTACGTTCATCGCGTTGCTGCCAAAGAATCGCACAGGCGAAACTTGTAGTCCACAATTTCACTGAACTGCTAGAATGCCGTCGATGCAAGCTGAAACACTCAACTGCCCAAACTGCGGCGCGGCGAGTTCAACCGACGCACCCTCCTGCCAGTTTTGCGGTTCGCGTCTGGCGACTATAGCTTGCCCGTCATGCTTCGCGATGATGTTCATCGGCAGCAAGCATTGTCAGCGTTGTGGCGCAGCGGCAGCAGTCCCTGAGATTAAGGATGCGAAAAACCGAAAGTGCCCGCGGTGCAAGGCTCAAATGGTGTTGGCAACAATCGGTTCAACCGCTGTGCTTGAATGTGAACAGTGCCTGGGTATCTGGCTCGACGTGGCTTCGTTCGAAAGGATCTGCGCCGATCGCGAACAGCAGTCGGCTGTTTTGGGAAGTGCTTCCATCGCGCCAACCCATGCGGTTCATGAAACTAGCAAGGTAAATTACGCACCTTGCCCCGAGTGCTCGCAGTTAATGAATCGAGTCAACTTTGCGCGCTGCTCGGGCGTGATCATAGACGTGTGCAAAGGGCACGGGACCTGGTTTGATCGCGACGAGCTGAGCCGCATCGTTGAATTCATTAGCGACGGCGGACTTGTGGCCTCACGCACGAGAGAGAAAAATGAGATCAAGGAAGAGCGCCGGCGTTTGCTGGAGCAACAAGCCGCCGCCGAAAGCCAGGTTTCCAGGCATTTTCGGCGGTTGAGTGACGACGATCACCGGCTAACGGGGCTCGCTTCTGCCCGTGGCCTCCTGAAATTCCTACTGGATCAGTAATTTGCGAATCAGTTTCTACTTCATTACCTTCCGCACCAGTGCGACAAAATCCGCGATGTCTTCGTCGGTCGTATCAAACGAAGTCATAAACCGAACTTCGGACGTCTCCTCGTTCCAAACATAAAAGAAGTATCTCTTCTGCAGCAGCGGCACATATCTCTTTGGCAAGATGGCAAACACTCCGTTTGCTTCGACCTTTTGCGTAATCTTTATCAGCGGAATCTTTTTCAGTTCGCTGGCCAGACGCTGCGCCATCTGGTTTGCACGTTGTGCGTTCTGTCGCCAGAGATCGTTTGACAGCAACGCTTCAAACTGCGCGGCGATGAAGCGCATCTTTGATGGAAGTTGCATGCCCTGCTTGCGCGCGTACTTGAAATCCCGTGCAAGACCTTTGTCGAAGAAGACCACGGCCTCGCCATACATCATTCCGTTTTTAGCGCCCCCGAAGGAAAGAATGTCCACGCCCGTCTCTTTAGTAATGTTCTTGAGCGGGAGTTTAAGGCTCACGGCTGCATTCGCGATTCGCGCGCCGTCTATATGTAGCAACATGTCGTGTTCATGCGCAAACTTTGCCAAACTCTTCAACTCTCGCTGCGTATAAACTGTGCCCATCTCGGTGGCCTGCGAAACTGAAATCACGCGCGGCTGAACGTGGTGTTCGAAACCAATCTCATGCAGCAGCGGTTTGATTTGTTCGACTTTGATTTTGCCGTCAGGCGAGGTAATGGGGAGCAGTTTGCACCCGGTGAATTTCTCCGGAGCGCCACATTCGTCGACGTTGATGTGGGCCGTATGCGCACAAATGATTGCGTTATGCGATTCAGTTGCTGCTTTCAGGCCCAGCACGTTTGCGCCAGTGCCACCGAAAAGGAAATAGACTTCAACGTCCTGGCCGAGTTGGTGGCGAAACAGTTCAACCGCGCGCGCGGTGTAGGGATCGTCGCCGTAGGCAATGACATGGCCCTCGTTGGCGACGGCAATAGCCCGCATGATCTCAGGATGAACGCCGGCGTTGTTGTCGCTGGCAAAACTGCGAGTTGGTGTTACTTGTTTGGTCATGACAAGTTGTCTTTAGTTTACTGGCGTGATCCGTGCTTTGTACTACTTGCTTTGTACTTAGATTGCCGTTGGAATCTGGGCGCTTCGACGAAGAACAAAGTACCAGGTACAAAGCACAAAGGTCACGCCTTTCCAGTTTTGAAGTCCTTGATGATTTCTTTCGCTGCATTCGCGCCCGGCCCCCCAGTTATACCGCCGCCCGGATGCGTTCCGGCGCCACAAAGATAGAGTCCCTTGATTGGAGTCCGATATTGCGCCCAACCAATCAACGGTCGAAAAGCAAAGAACTGATCGAGCGACTGCTCGCCGTGATGAATGTGGCCGCCACTCAGGCCGTAAGTCTCCTCCAGATCGAGCGGCGTGATCACCTGGCGAGCGACGATTAGTTCTTTCAGGTTCGGCACGTGACTGCTAAGAACATCGACCACAGTATCGGCAAACTCTTCACGCCGCGACTGCCAATCGCCTTCCTTCAACTTGTATGGCGCATACTGAACGTAAACCGACATCACGTGGGCGCCGGCAGGCGCGAGCGACGGATCGAGCAGTGAAGGTATGGTGATATCCATGTACGGTTTTTGCGAGTAGTCGCCATACTTCGCTGCATCAAACGCCCGCTCAAGATAATCAATGTCCGGCCCAATGTGAATGCGCCCGGAAAGTTTGGTACGGGCATCTGCGCCGTCGCAGCCGGTAAACGCCGGCAAGCCGGAGAGCGCCAGATTAATTTTCGCGGAGACTCCGGTCGCCCGGTAGTTTTGAATCCTCAACAGGAAACTCGGATCGAGCGCAACCGGGTCGACCATTTTTAGAAACGTGGTGCGTGGATCGGCGCCTGAAACAATTGCACGCGCCGGCACTTCTTCACCGCTTTTTAGCACCACTTGGGATGCCCGATCCGCGGCAGCCTCGATCTTCTCAACCCGCGCGCCGGTTCTGATTTCAACTCCGGCGTTTCTAGCCGCGCTCGCCAGCGCTTGGGTGAGTGCGCCCATGCCGCCCTTCACGAACGCCGCAGGCGCGATCGCGTGTCCATCCATTGCTGCTTGCCAAAGCAGGCCGGTGCTCGTGCCTGCTGACCACGGTCCGGCAAACGCACCAAAGATTCCGCGCGCCGCAACCACCGCGCGCAAAGTTTCCGTTTCAAAATACTCGGCCACCAGGTCGGCTACGGCCATCGGCCCCCAGCGCAACAACCGGTAACCATCCTGCTTGCCGAGGCCGCGAAACGACCGGCCGAGTTTGCCGAGGTTCCAGAGTTCGCCTGCTGAAGGATGTTCGATCGATGGCGGTGTCATTGTGAGCAGCGGCGCCAGCATTTTACCGATGCGCGCAAAGCTTCGTTCAAATGCCGGGTAGCTCTGCGCATCTTTCGCGGAAAATCTTTCCAACTCGCGAACTGTTTGCTTGGTGTCGTTGTAGATGCAGAATGAACGGCGGTCTGGCGCCGGCGCAAACACCTTGACCGCCGGCGTAATTGATTCAAGACCGTACTGGCCCAGCCGCAGAGCTCCTATGATGTGGGGAGAGAACGGCGCTGCCGAATGGGCCAGACTTGAACAACGAAAGCCCGGATGAATCTCTCCAGTGACTGCCGCACCGCCGACAATCTCGCTCCGTTCAAGCACGAGAGTTTTCAGTCCAGCCTTGGCTAAGTAGCAGGCCGCTACCAATCCGTTGTGACCGGCACCGATGATGATGATGTCGTAAGCTGGCATGCCCGCGATCTGATACAAAACTAATTTAGCCACAGATTTTCGCGGATGAACGCGGATCTGAAAAGGCAATCTCAAGAAAGGACCAGCAAACTTCGCCTGCGCTTCGCTTCTGATCAGCGTTCATCCGTGGAAATCCGCGGCTAAAGTTTTATTTCTTGTCCTTCAGCATTTGCAGCGCCGCGTTCCGTCCAGGCGCGCCCATGATGCCGCCGCCTGGATGCGTCGCCGAACCACACATGTAAAGATTGCGAATCGGCGTGCGATATTGCGCCCAGCCCGGCGCCGGGCGCAGAAAGAAAAGCTGTTCGAGCGTTAGCTCGCCCTGAAAAATGTTTCCTTCCGACAATCCAAAGTCGCGCTCCAGATCGAGCGGCGTTAGAACTTGCCGGTGCAGAATCAGATCCTTGATGTTTGGCGCATGTTCCGCAATCGTGTCGATAACCGTGTCGCCAAACTCCTCACGCTTCTCATCCCAGGTTCCCTCTTTCAAGTGGTAAGGCGCGTACTGCACAAAACAGGACATCACATGTTTTCCCGGCGGCGCGACCGAGGGATCGGTCAAACTTGGAATGACAATATCGATGTAGGGTCGACTAGAATAGTGGCCATACTTGGCTTCGTCGTAAGCGCGCTCCATGTAGTCGACACTCGGACTTATCGATATCGCCCCGCGCAGGTGCGGCCCTACGCCAGGGAACGACTTCAGATTCGGCAAGCCATCAAGCGCAAGATTCACCTTGCCGGAAGAACCGCGATACTTATAACGCTTCAGATCATCAGCGAAATCTTCGGGCAGATGCTCTTCGCCAACCATTTTCATAAACGTCAGACGCGGATCGACGCTGGACGATATAAGGTCGGCATAAATCTCGTCGCCGTTCTCCAATGCGACCCCTGCGGCTTTTCCGTGCTTGAGAATGATGTTCTCGATCGCCGCCTCAGTGCGAATCTCGGCGCCGAACTCGCGGGCCGCGTCAGCGATGGCATTGGAAATCGCCCCCGTGCCGCCGCGTGACAATCCCCAGGAACGAAAGGCCCCGTCGATCTCGCCCATGTAATGATGCAGCAGCACGTAAGCCGTGCCCGGCGAACGCACGCCGAGAAACGTGCCAATGATTCCCGACGCGGACATCGTTGCCTTGAGCACGTCAGTGTTGAACCACTGATCGAGAAAATCGACCGCGCTCATCGTCATCAACTGTACCTGGTTGTACTTGTCTTCTTCGGGAAGGTTCTGAAATCGCTTGCCGAGAAAGTGCAGGTCCTTTAAGCCACGCGGTTTAAGCGACATTGGATCTGGCGGCGTCATGCTCATGATCGGCTTAACGAAGTGGGCCATCTCCAGCATCGCCTTGCCGTATTCGTCGTAGGCCTCGGCGTCAAGCCTCGAATGGCGCGCGATCTCACGGCGAGTTTTGGCGTGATCATTCACCCGCCACAAATAATCTCCATTAGCCATCGGCGTGAAGGTGCCGTCTAACGGCAGGATTTCTAATCCATGTCGCGGCAGATCGAGTTCACGAATAATTTCCGGACGGAGCAAGGAGACGACGTAAGAACAGACGGAGAACTTGAAACCGGGAAAGACTTCTTCCGTAACGGCCGCGCCGCCAAGCACGTGGCGTCGCTCGAGCACGAGTACACGCTTGCCCGCACGCGCGAGATAGGCGGCGTTGACCAGACCATTGTGACCGCCGCCGATGACTATGACGTCGTATTTACTGCCCATTGTGTATCGGTAATGCAGGTTGCTGAAGCATGGCAAGCATACTTATAATCGCCCGCCCTGACAATTCGAGCCTGCGAGGTAGCGCATGCCTGTCGGAACCGCTTTTCACCAACGAACCCTCCCGCTTTGCGAAAGTCTGAGCTATCGCGAGTGGTCGGGTTATTACGCGGTCAGCTCTTACGAACCTCATCACGAACACGAGTACAACGCGATTCGTAACGCCGCGGCGCTGATCGATATCTCGCCGTTGTATAAGTACCGGGTTTGGGGAAAGGACGCCACGCGCCTGGTCGATCGCATCGTGACGCGTGATATGCGCAAAGTTTCGCCGGGGCAGGTCGTTTACACGCCGTGGTGTGATGAACACGGCAAGGTGATCGACGACGGCACCGTGTCTCGCCTGGAAGAAAACACGTATCGCTGGACCGCAGCCGATCCGAGCTTGCGCTGGTTTACGCAAAACGCAACCGGCATGGACGTGCATATTGAAGATATTTCCGAAACCGTCGCCGCGCTGGCGCTGCAAGGTCCGACCTCCGGGCGCCTGCTGAAAAGCCTGGCGACCGGGGCTGACATCGAAAATCTAAAATACTTCCGCGTTACCACTGGAGTGATTGCTGGCGCGCCGGTCGAGATTTCCCGCACCGGCTACACGGGTGATCTCGGCTATGAAGTTTGGGTGGCCGCGGAACAAGCGATCAAAGTATGGGACGCGTTGATGAACGTAGGTCGAGCTTTTGATATTCATCCGGCCGGAATGCTGGCGCTCGATGTTGCGCGCATCGAAGCCGGGTTGCTGCTAATCGAAGTAGATTTCAACAGCTCCAAGAAGGCGTTGATCGACCAACAGAAGTATTCGCCTTTCGAGTTAGGACTGGGTCGACTGGTGCATACAAGCAAGAATCGCTTCATCGGCCAGGCGGCGCTCATCGCGGAACAAAAGCTTGGCAGCCCACGGGAGATCGTCGGTCTCGAGATAGACTGGCCGGAAGTTGAACAGCTTTATGAGACCGTCGGTTTGCCTCCGGCAGTTTCTTCGATCGCTTCAAGAGTTGCGGTGCCCGTGTTCAAAGGCGGAACGCAGGTCGGGAAAGCGACGTCGAGTACATGGTCACCGACACTGAAGAAGATGATCGCGCTGGCAACGGTGCAGCATCCGCACACTCGGCCCGGCACCCAACTCCAGTTTGAAGTCACTGTTGAAGCCAAGCGTCATCGCGTTCGCGCGAAAGTCGTAAAGACACCCTTCTTCAATCCCAAGCGCAAGACGGCCACACCGGTGGTTTAAGTCATTCCCGTCCGAACTTGATCTTTAACGAGGTTTGAAACAGCTGGAGAGGTCACTCCAAACGCTTTCAACAGTTAAGACACACGGCCGACTGCTGCGCGTGCTCGGCGTCGGCTTTGGGCTCGCGGTAATCATCGGCAACACGATTGGCGCGGGTATTTTCCAGGCGCCAGGTTCAATCGCAACGCGGTTGCCGCATCCCTGGCTCTTCCTTGGTGTTTGGATACTTGGGGGCGTCTATGCATTGCTCGGCGCGATATCCCTGGCAGAACTGGGCGCAATGATTCCCAAGTCGGGCGGCCAATATGTGTTTTCCCGTTATGCGCTGGGCGAACACGCGGGTTTCATCGTTGGCTGGAGCGACTGGATTTCCACCTGTGGTTCCGCTGCCGCGGTTTCGCTTCTGATTGGGAAGTTTGCCGGCGCGCTCTTTCCCATACTGAATGGGAAGGCCAGGGCTGCAGCCGTCGCGACGGCTATAGCTGTCATCTTCGCGATCCTGCAATGGGGTGGGATTGTTTGGGGCAGCACAGCGCAAAACATTACCAGCTTACTCAAAGCACTCGCCTTCCTCGCATTGATCATCGCGGCCTTCATGTTTGGCGGGCATGGTTCTTTAACAACGTCAGAACAACTAAGTAGGCCGGCCGAGCTTGGTTTGATGACTGCGCTGGTGTTATCGCTGCAAAGCGTGATCTATACCTACGACGGCTGGAATGGCGTGGTGTACTTCTCGGAAGAGGTGACGAATCCTGGGCGTGACGTTCCGCGCGCAATGTTTAGCGGTGTACTAACAATCATCGCAATTTATCTGCTGGTGAACCTCGCGCTGCTTTACGTTCTGCCAATTTCTCAGATCGCCGGGCAGGACTTTGCCGCGGGCGCGGCCGCGCAGGTAGTCTTCGGACGACACGGCAACACAATTTTCCTGACGTTAACCATCCTTTCAATGCTCAGCGCGATCAACGCCTACCACTTGATGGCTACCCGCGTGCTGTTTGCAATCAGTCGCGACGGACTCTTTGCGAAGAAGGCTGCCGATGTTAACAAAGGTGGCACGCCGTCAGTCGCCTTGTTTACCAGTGCGGCAGTTGCAGTACTCTTCATCGTTTTTGGTCAAACTTTCGACAAAGTCATTACGGTGCTGGCCTTCTTCTTCGTCGCCAATTACACGCTCTCCTTTATTTCGGTATTTGTGTTGCGCGTGCGCGAGCCGGAAAAAGAACGGCCCTATCGCGCCTGGGGCTATCCCTGGACTACGGCCCTGGTATTGATGGGATCAGTCCTATTTCTCGTTGGGGCGATAGCAAGCGACACTCGAAACAGCATCTACGCGCTCGTCCTGCTAGCGGTCAGTTACCCTCTGTTTCGCTTTATGAAATTTACTAATTCTGTTTCCAGAGATTGACTTCGGATCGGATTTCACTTAGAAAGTTTTGCGTTGGAACTTAAAACCACTAGTTAAGGAACCCCCCCCAATGAAACGAGCTTTCGTAATTGTCTTATTTATTCTTTCCACGCTTTGTGTTTCTGCGGTCTACGGTCAACAGGACAATGAGACAGCTCGCAATCGTAATCGAGAGCGGTTGGCCACGTTGCTGGAGAAGGCGGGTCCGGAGATTAACATCGATTTCAAACAGAGTCAGAAGCAGCCATACAACTATGTGGGTTCGCTGAGGACTGGGCTGGTAAACGCCGAGAGCTTCGAGATCGTAATCAGCGTTACCGCAAAAGATACGATTGGTTTTCGCATCTATCCTCATTACAACAAGGGCTACATCAACGTCGAAAACGTAAAGGACCGTGCCGGGCTAATGAAACTCTTGTTGCGGCTGAGCGACCGCGCGTTTCTTTTTTGGGGGGCGGATGAGACCAGCGACGTTTTCACCGGCTACACCTTCACGCTCGAGTCGGGCTTTCCGGATGAAGCGATCAAGATTGTCCTGCGGAGCATTGTGAACAGCGACAAGTTTATTGGCGAAATGCGACCGTTTCTTGATGGCTCAAGCGCAGGCGCTGTGAAGTAGCAGTGGGCAGTGGGCAGTGGCCGTACAAACAACTGAAACTGAAGGTTCTTTTGTCAGGTCGTTGCGAAATGCCACTTCCTGAGCACCGCCCACCTGCACACCGCCCACTGCTTTCTTTACTTTCCAAACACGAGCAGCGTGAACGTCCCCGGCACCATCGGCGGGCGGGGCCGCGGCCGCTCGGCAGTCGGCGCCGGCGTTGGTCCAAACTCGGCGGTGATCAGGAACACTCGATGGCCTTTCTGATCTACCTCCATCGTCCGTGCGCCTCTTTGCGTAGCGACATTTCCCGCGACACTAAACTTGTCCGGCGAATCCTCCTGCACCACGGTTAGCGTGCCCTCGCCGCTTGGACTGAAAGCCAGTTGCAGTTCAGAATCAAAGCCCGCACCATCGGGGCCACTACCGATCGGCACTGTCGTCAGAAGTTTTCCGTTCTCAGAATTCAACACCGTCATCATTTTGTTGGCGCAGGCCGAGAACAGGCGATGGTGCTTTCTGTCCAACGCGATTCCGGTAGGCTCCTCGCCTGGCGCAAGCGGCCAGGTTGCGTCTACCGTGAGCTTGCGCGCGTCAAACTTTACAACCGCACTCTTATCTTCGATGTTAACAAAGATCTTGCCGTGCTCGTCGGCCACGGCAAGTTCCGGCTGACCCGGCAGGGCCAGGGTTCCGGCCACCTCTCCAGTCTTCGCGTCGATGGCCGTCGTGGTCTTGCTCTTCGCGTTGAAGCTGAAGATACGCTTGCTCGCCGGATCGTAAATAATCGCATCGGGATTTTCGCCGACCTTAACCTGGCTTAACGGCTTCAGCGTCTTCAAATCGAAGATCGTCACCGTTCCGTCACCGCCGTTGGTTATGAATCCTTTGCCAAACTCCGGCGCGATCGCGATGCCGTGCACGCGCGGCGTGTTTGGAATGTCGCCAACCACTGCGCCGGTTTCGGTATCAACTACCATCACGTGCGTTCCCCGCGAGATGTACAGGCGATTTGCAGAGCCGTCGAACGCCAACAAGTCCCAGCCGCCCTCGCCGCCGAGCACATACTTCTTCAAGAGATGGTAACTGGCTGCAGGTTTAGCGCTAACGGTAGGAAGCATTGAGAACAGAGCTGCTACGCAAAGAAAATAAAACGTCATACGTGATTTCATGAAAGTCTCCTTAAAGAAAGTAGATGTCTCCCTGTTACGTCCGCCGTTCGCGGCTCAACATCGCATAGACAGTTGGCGTAACAACTAGTGACAGCAAAAGAGCCACGGCCAGACCGCCGATGACGGCAATGGCTAGCGGTTGTAATAATTCAGCGCCGGCGCCGAGCGCGAGCGCCAGTGGCAGCATGCCGAGAATGGCAGCGAGCGACGTCATCAACACGGGCCGAAAGCGCCGCCGGCCTGATCTGAGCAACGCCTCGCGCAAAGTGTCTCCCGCTGCCAGGTGATCTTCAACCGCATCGAGCATCAATATCCCATTCTTGGCAACAATGCCAACCACCATGATCATGCCCATCAGTGAAACTATGTTCAGGGTAGTGCCGGTGATGAACAGTCCCGCGAGCACTCCACCCAGCGCTAACACGGCCCCGGTAACAATCGCGATCGGATGGGCAAACGAGCGAAACTCAATCAGCAGGGTGATAAATACAAGCACGATTGCCAGAAAGAGCGCCAGCGCCAGTTCCTTAAAACTGGCCTGCTGTTCTTGATAGATTCCGCCGTATTCGACGGTCATGCCCGGCGGAAACTTTACTTCTTTAGCCAGCAGACTCTTGATTTCACTGATGCCTGTGCCCAGATCCTTTCCTTCGAGTCGCCCCGTAACAGCGACCGTTTGCCGCAAACCATCGCGATGGATCTCAGTTTGCCCCTTGTCGTAATCGATCTGCGCCACCTGGTCAAGACGGAAAAGTGTTCCCGACGACGAGCGCACTTGCAAGGCGCGGAGCTGCTCCACTGAGTTGCGTGCCGGGGGCGGAAAGATTACGCGCACGGTAATCAACCGGTCCTGCTGCAGAATTGTAGAACTCGCATCTCCCGTCATCGCGGTTGTTACGGTGTTTGCTACATCGGTCGCGCTCACGCCAAAGCGCGCTGCGAGTTGCGGGTCTATTTTGAAGATTATTGCCGGACCGCTGACAACCACGCCGCTCTTCGTGTCCACAACGTAGCTCAGTTTCTGTATCGCAGCTTCAACCTCTTCTGCTTTTTGATGCAGCGCGGTGGCGTCTTCGCTGAAGAGTTTGATCTCAATCGGCTCGGGCGAACTGGTCAGGTCGCCGATCATGTCCGGAAGAATGCCAACAAATTCTATCTGCAGCGACGGCTCCGACTTTTCAACCTCCTTTCGGAGATCGCTGATCACTTCGGTGGTCGCACGCGCGTGGCCGGGTTTTAGTTTCACCGCTACGTCGCCCTTGTTTGGTTCAGTAATGAATAGGCCAAGCTCCAGCCCGGTGCGCCTTGAATAACTTTCCACCTCCGGTACTTTTCTGATCAACTGTTCCACATGCCGGAGCATACGATCTGTTTCCTGTAGCGACGCCCCCGGCGGTGCAATGTAGTCGAGGATAAAAGCGCTCTCGTCGAATTCCGGAATGAATTCCGAACCTAGCGCGCGATAGAGGACGAACGAACCGAACGCGACCACCAATATCACTACGATCACCACCCAACGATTATCGAGCGCTTGCCGCAACACCCACTCATAGCCCCGAACAATGGCGCCAAGTATCCGGCCATTCTCCTCCTCGTCTTCCGATTCAAGCTCGGCATCCAGGTCTTCACCACTCGCTCCCTGGCGTCGCTTGACCTTGACGAAACGCTCCGCAAGCACCGGCGTAAACGACAGAGCCAGCACCAGCGACGTCAGCAGTGCGACTGCCATCGTCAAGGCGAGTGAACGAAAGAAAACTCCCGTGACGCCGGTCAACAGCGTCAGCGGCAGGAAGACGACAACCGGCGTGATTGTCGAGCCGATAATGGGCACTGTGATTTCGGAGACAGCGCGTTGCACCGCCTCACGCCGCGAGTGTCCATGGGCCAGGTGGGTATAAATGTTTTCAACGACGACAATGGCGTCGTCAATCACGAGTCCGATCGCAGCCGCCACGCCTCCCAGCGTCATCAAGTCGAAACTCAAACCGGCGAGCCCCATCGCCAGGAACGTGACCAGCACTGTAACCGGAATCACCAGAATCGCGACGAACGTTGTGCCCCAATTGCGCAGGAAAGCAAACAGGATTACCACCGAGAGCAGCAAGCCAATCAGGATCGAGTCGCGCACGGAGCTGATTGACTCTCTAACCAGCAGCGATTGATCGTAATAGGGGGCGATCCGCACATCCTTCGGCAGTTCACTGCTCATCGCTGTCAACTCCGCTTTCACCTCGTCAACAACGGCGACGCTATTCGCATCCGGTTGGCGATTGATGTTTACCAGGACGGCGGGGTTTCCGTCTGCGGTGACGATGGTGTACTGCGGTTCAACTCCGGGAGTAATCGTCGCCACATCAGACAGCGTTACAGGCGCACTGTTTACCGTCGCGACCACGATGCCGCTCAGTTCCTCAGGTTTCTTTGCCTGGCCGCTGATTAGCGCTAACTCGAGTTGATGGTTCTCTTCGATCAACCCGGGAGACGCAAGAATGTTTGAGTTCTTTACGGCCTCGACTACCTGTTGCACTGAAACGTTGTGAGCGATGAGCCGCTCGGGATCCAGAACAACATGAAACTCGCGCACCTTGCCGCCGGCAACGCCCACGTTTGCTATCCCCGGCAGCCGCGCTAAACGCGGGCGAATAGTGTAGGTCGCGAGATCGCGCAGGCTGGCGAGGTCGCGCTTGTCTGATGTCAGGCTGTACCCGGTAACCGGAAAGATTGCGAACGTCAGCCGTTCGACATTGCGAATCGTTGCGGTCGGCGGCAGGTTTGCCGCGAGCTGCGACAGGCGCGCCTGGACCAATTGGAGCGACTGCAAAATGTCGACGTGCCAGTCGAAGAACAGGCTAACTTCCGACGCGCCGCGCGCCGTCGTCGACTTGATGCGGACGATGCCAGGTATGCCGTTCATTGCCTCCTCAATCGGACGCGTAACAGAGACAAGCGTTTGCGGCGCCGGCACGACGTCGTTCTCGACGATGATGACGATGCGCGGAAAATTTGTTTGCGGAAAGATGGCGACCGGCAACTGCGACGCGGCGTAGAGGCCGGTCGCGCACAGAAGCGCAATGATGACTAAAACGGCGCGCGCTTGATTTGATACGACTCTGGCGAGCTTCATGCTTCTTATTTGGAGTGCGCTGACCTGTCAGCGCTTTGGTCAGTTGCGACTTGTCACAGCCTATTAAAATGAAATCGACTCTTAGCGAACAAAGGCGGCGTCAAACCGCCGCCAAAAAGTCGGCGACAGGTCGCCGCACTCCATAGTCCCTACTTCTCGTCCGGTTTTTTCTCGGCGGTCGCTTTTTCGTCAGGCTTGTCTTCGCTTACCTCAACCTTAGTACCGTCGGCCAGCGCGAAGTTGCCTTCAATCACCACCGTCTCGCCGCCTGACAAGCCATCAGTGATCTCCATCTTGTTTGGAGTACGAATGCCAACGGTCACCTTGGTTTCATGTGCAACATTCGCAGCATCAACTACCATCACCGTTCCCTCGTTTGCATTACTCGCGTCGAGCGTGACAGCCGCAGCCGGAACTACTATCGCGTCGCTTTTGGTCAGGGTGGCGGCAGTGATCTGGGCGGCGCCATTCGCGCGCAACCGGCCGGCGCCATTGCCCAGCGTCACCCACACTTCGACAGTTCGGTTAGTTGGGTCGCTTGCGCGGCTGATTAGAGTGACCTGGCCAGTCATCTCTTCGCCAGACGTATCTGTCGGCAATACTTTCGCGGCGTCTCCTACTTTGATCTGCGCCGCAACGGTGTCGGCAAACGGGGCCTTTACGATTACCTGACCAATGTCGGCAATGTTGACGAGCTTGCCTCCAGCCGCTGCAAACTCACCTTGATACTGAAACTGATCCGTGACGATCCCTGAGATGGGCGCCCGAATGACGGCGTAACTGAGTTGCGCATCGAGTGTTGCCACGTGTTGCTGGGCCGCTTGCACGCGTGCCGTCGCCAGCGCCCGATCGTTTGGATTCAGCGACTTCGTGCGCAGGTCCACGGTTTGTTCGGCCAGTCGCAATTCGTTTTCAGCCGTAGTGAAATCTGTTTGCGTTACTTCAAGATCTTTTTTCGAGATGCCCCCTTTTTGGTACAGCACCTGGCGGCGCTCGTAAGATGCGCGCGCAGCCGCGACTCGCGCTTGCGCGTCGCGCAATGTCTTTTGATCCTGGGCGTTTGTTTGCGGAATCGTCCCCGTGGTGACACTGCGCTCATTAGCGCGTTCCTGGTTGAGCGCCGCGATCGCTTCATTACGTTGGGCCACCAGGTCGCGCGACTCGAGCAGGGCGATCACCTCGCCGGCTCTTACCAGCTTGTTTTTCAAGAGACCCATCGTCTTGATTTGCGTGCTGATCTTTGCGGCCACGGTAGCCTGCTCACGCGGGAATATGGTCCCAACCGCCGACACCGGTGCAGCGATCGTTTCCTTCGCAACTCTGGCAACCTTAACGCTAACAACCGGGGCGACTGCCGCATCTTCGGGGTTGGCTGAACTGCGCCACTTCCAAATCAGAAAGACCAGCACGACCATCGCGACGATCGCTACTGACGACACGATCAGCAGACTACGCCGTCGGTCAGCGGCCAGGCGTTCGCGCTGCACCGCAAGCCACTTTTCCTGCTCTTCGTCCGTTTGCGTTGCTCCGTTTTCGTTCGCAGTATCGCTGTAGTCTGGGTCCGTCATTTGCTTCGTTGGTTCAATGTTCATTGTCCTGTCACCTGTCGCAAACGGGCGAGCGCTGTTTGGTAATCAAAGATTGCCTGATAGAGGGCAAACCTTTGCGCGGCCAGGGTAGTCAGTGCGTCGGTGACTTCAATTATCTGCGCCTCGCCGGCGCGATAGCGCGCGATCGAAGCGTTTAAATTACTTTGCGCCCGCGTGACGCCCGTGCCCGCAAGTCTAATGCGCGTGGCAGCGGAAGCAACCTGGGCTTGCGCCGAGTAAAACTCCTGCGTAAAGCCGCGCAGCACAATTGTGCGCTCGTTCTCGGCAATTTGGGCGCGCAGTTGCGCCTGACGCTGCCGGCTGCGGCTAGCGCCCCAGTCGAATATCGGGATATTCAAACTGATCGCCCCAGACACTCCCGTGTGCTGCTTCAGTCGCGGAGGCCGCAGCGAGTCAGTATCGAAGCCACCGAGAATGGAATAAGTAAGTGCGGGCAATCGATCCGCCCGCGCGATCTTTACGTCCTGTTTGGCGGCGCGTAACTGCGCATCAAACTGAGCAAACTCCGGACGGCGCGAGATGTCGGTAACTTTAAACTGCAACGCCTCGGCATCAACTGGCGCCGCCAAAACCAGGTCCGTCGTGCTGATGGGCCGCGTAAAGTCATACCCGACGAGTATGCGCAGAGATCCAGCAGCCAATTCTTCATTTGCTTTCGCACGCTCTAACTCATCACGGCGAATAATGGTTTGCAATTGTGCCCGCGTGAGATCGACCGAAGCAACTTCCCCGCCGCTAAACAGCAACGAAGTAATGCGCTCAAACTCTTCCGCCGCTAACAAATTCTGTTCGGCCGCGCCGCGCTGCGCAGTCGCCAGCGCCAAGCCGTAGTATGCGTCAATTGCTGCACGGGCCAATGCTCGGCGCGCGACCTCCGTGCCGGCATGCGCGGCCTCGAGCAGCGCGCGATTTTTCGCGAGCGTCGCGCGCAGGCGACCGGCAATATCAAAGTCGCCGGCAACATTCAAGTAGGCCTGGTATTCACCGATCCCATTGTTCGCAAGAAAGCTCGGCGCTCGGGGCGAGCCGGGAGGTAAACCCATGGACGGCGAAGTGTAAAGATAACTGAGTGGCGCCGTGACACGCGGCAGGAATGCAACCCTCGCTTGTCTGACGTCTTCGCTGGCGATTCGTTCGTTCAGTCCGGCTTGCTGAAAACCCGAAGCCAGCGCGTTGGTCAATCGCAGCGCCTCATCAAGCGAGAGCACTTGAGGTTGCGTGGCGGATACGCCTAGCGAAGCGCTGGGAGACGGCAATGCTGAGGGAGAAACGGCAGGAACGGTCGGCGGCCCGGGTAAGCTCGGCGTAGAAAATGGAGTGGACTGTGGCTGGGGAGCCGATTGTGGCGAAGCAGTTGGTTGCGGCGGCGAGGATGTCGCTGGCTTGCCTGCCGGTTGAGCGGAAGGCTGTTGACCGGGCGCCACCAGCGAGGCGGCCAGCACAAGCCCTACCACCAACCAGATCTTCAGCATACTGTCAAAGAATTGGTGTTGGCCCACGCAAGAAAAACTCGCCCCACGCTTGCTCACACGTCCAGCCATATGCAGTTCGAAGTCTCTTTAAGAAAGGGGAAGCGAAAGTTTAGCATTCACGCGCCACGTTTTCTAAGGGAGGATTGACAAAACCGAACCACGAAATACCCAAAGTAACTCAAAACGGAAGCTGCTTAGTTTTACCTGAGGTAAATTCGTGGATCGTTTTAGCTTTTCAGCGGACTGTTAGTGCTTCTTTTCCATCGACTCTTTCCGCTTTTCATCCGCTTCCTTTTTCTTATTTTCGTGCTCAACCCGAACAACTTTTCCGGTGATCGCGCTCACCTGAACTTCGTCGATTGTGCCCTTAGCGTTCCGGATGTCAAACGAGTAAACCAGCTTGCCGTGCTCGCGCTCGAGCTCGCCGCTCTCGACCGTGCCAGGCGCTCGCTTCAATGCGATTTCCTGTGCTTGCTCTTTCGTGATCTTGGCCTGCCTGGCAAGCTTCGCTTCATTGTTGTTCTCTTCTTGTCCTCGGGCGGGTGGCGCCGACCCCGCCAGCGCCACGGAACCGGCGGCCAAAAGTGCCGAAACAAAGACTACCGACACAAAATTCTTCTTCATGAACCTGTCTCCTTGATTATTAATTGTTTGACGTTTGAGTGATGAAAGACGCATCTCACGCCAGACCTAGCACCCCTTATGACTATTCACTCTACAGTCGCGAAGATGACAGGAAGATTAACTTGGAAGGTTATTCGGAAGCGAGATGATAAAAGTGGCGCCGGCATGATTTGAAGGGTCGAGGGCGATGTTTCCACCGTGCAACTCCGCTACCCACTTCGCAATCGAAAGCCCGAGGCCCGCCCCGCTGCCGTTCAGAGATTCATCGCGCGAACGCGCCTTATCTACGCGAAAGAACCGCTCAAACACTTGAGGCTGCGCTTCGGCAGGAACACCTGGGCCAGTATCGCTAATCACCACTTCGCACCGGCGCTGCCTTTCTTTTACGCTAACCCGCACCTGACCGCCCTGCGGCGTGAATTTGATCGCATTGTGAAGGACATTAAGAACCAGTCGCCTTATGAGCGGCTCATCACCGCGAAAGGCGATCTCATTTGCCGGCGAATCGTAGAAAACCTCCTGGTCTTTTTGTGCCGCCAGTGAGCGCACCGAACGGATACACTCGTTCACACTTTCATCAAGATAAAAATCCGCGGCCAAGAGCGGATACTCACCAGCATCAGCACGCGCCAACGTGAACAGATCCTCGACCATCCGCGTCAGGCGCTGTCCCTCGTCGTTCACAATAGTGAGCGATTCGCGATACTCCAGCTCCGGTCGCGTCGGCTGAGAAAGTGCGACCTCCGATTCTCCGCAAACAACAGCAACCGGTGTCCGCAATTCGTGTGAAGCGTCTGCCATGAAGCGTTTCTGCTGCGCGAATGATTCGTCCAGTCTAGCCAGCAGATCGTTGAAGATGCGCGCGAGACGGCCCAGCTCAGAATTCTTTTCCGGCACCGGCAGCCGTTCGTTGAGGTTGGAGGCGCCGATTCGCGCCGCCTGCTCTCCCATGATCACAACGGGGACCAGACTCTTCCGCGCCAGAAAATATCCACCCAGACCGGCAATCAAGAGGGCAACCGGAATCGCCACCGCAAGAGCCTCGCGCGCCGACTCGAGCGTCTGCTCCTGATTCTGTAGTGGCGTTGCAATCAGCAACGTGTAATTTTCCGGATCCGACGGCATCAACATCGCAACGGCCCGAATTGCCTGTTGACCACGGAAAAAGGTTTCGTAGGAAGGGCCAGACTTTGCTGAGTTTATCAGCTTGTCTACCTGCCCACTCACCCGAGGCAAAGTGAACCACTCATTGCCCCGCGAGAATCCTCCGGGAGTGTTTGACGTCAAGACCGTTTGCCCCGCCCGGTCGTAAACAATTACCTGTTGATCTCTGAACCGAAAACCCTGCGCCGCTTCCTTCAATGCGTCGAGCCCGCTGTGACTTTCATCGCTCAACTCACTGTTGAAACTGGAAGTAAACGAATTAGCTGTGTCCAGTAAAGCATCGTCGGTGCGCTGGTGAGTTGCTCGAGCCAGGTAGAAATAGAGCAACAGCGCAAAAATTATCAATATCATAGCCAGCGCGCCTGTGTACCAGAGGGTGAGCTTGACCCGCATGGAATTGAAGATCGATGACCCTGGACGACTGATCGCGGTCATAAGATGTGTCCCGAGACTTTTGGTAGCAACCGGGTTTGATCGGATACAGCATCCGGCGCCGCCAGCATGTAGCCGGCGCCGCGCCGCGTGTGAATAAGTTTGGTGGAGAAGCCGTTGTCTACTTTCCGCCGTAGGCGATTGATGTGCACATCAATTAGGTTCGTAAGCGGATCGAAGTTCTCGTCCCAAACATGTTCGGCAATCTCGGCACGGCTGACGACTCGACCGGCCTCACGGGCCAGGTATTCCAGCAGGGCATATTCTTTCGTGGTGAGTGCGAGTGTTCTTCCATTGCGCGTGGCGCGTTGCGCTGCGGTGTCCAACACGAGATCGGCAACGCTGATCGTAGCCGGACGAACCACGCTTCCACGACGGAGCAACGCTCTCAGTCTGGCTAATAGTTCAGTTACCGCAAACGGTTTGGTCAGATAATCGTCGGCGCCGCTGTCCAGACCGGTGATGCGATCCTGCACCGTGTCGCGAGCGGTGAGCATGATCACAGGAACGGCAATTCCGGCCGCTCGAAGTTCCCGGGCCACCTGAAAGCCGTCACGCCCGGGAATCATGACGTCCAGAATCACTGCGTCGTAGTCGTTGATCGATAATTTGTAGCTGACTTCGTCCCCATTACCGACAACATCAACGGCGTAAGCCTGCTCGCGCAAACCCTTCGCGACAAAACGTGCAATCCGTCGATCATCTTCTACCAGCAGTATTCGCATACGGGTCGGTCATTGTCCGGGCTAAAACTTCCACGCCAGCATGCCGCCATAGACATGCGCGCGCGGGTTATATAGCGGAACAATGTTGGGAAACAACTTCGAGCTGACGGTATTGTTGTTCTGTCTTTCATTCAGCGCGTCCAACTCCACGTCGTGGTGTTTATGATACACGTAGCGGCCGATGCCATAACCCAGTGCGCTCCCAACCAACACGTCAGAAAGAAAATGGTTTCTGCCCGTGTAGCGGGACAAACTGACGGCACTGGCAAGACCATAGGCGCCAACCTGCACGAGCGGGCGGTGATGTCCATACTCTTGCGCGATAACCGTCGCCATGGACCAGGCGCTGATCGCGTGGCCTGACGGGAACGCCGCACCACCATCAAAAAATTCTCCGCTCGAATGATCCGCAGTTGGCCGCTTGCGCTGGGATACAATCTTTAAGGTGGTTACCACCATGCCGCTATCGATCAATGCTTCGGCCCCGAGCAAGCCAGTTTCTCGGAGACGATCTTTGTGCGTTGCGCGTCCCACCAAATAGAAAATGCCCGCAGTACCCATCGTGGCATAGGTCGAACCAAACCAACTGATGTCCCTGCTGATCTTGAGACGATCCAAGTTGTCTCCATGCTCGACTAACGCGTTGGAGGTTCGCCGATCAGTTGCAATCAATGACACGGTAGACAGGCCCAGTGGAGCGAGCCACTTCGCATCCGCATTGTGCAAATGAAAAGGCGAAGTCCAAATCGCACGTTGGTCGCGCAGAATGTTGACGAAGAATTTCTTTTCCAGACTGGGCGCAGGAGGCGTCTTTTGTTTTCCGTGGCTATTGTTACTGGAAGTCTGCGCAGAAATATTAATCGAAAAGACAACAAGGAGGACGAGTAAACTGGCCACGGGCGATGATGCTCGCGCCATTTGAAAACGGTTACGCATAATAATTCACCTGCAGAATCCAAAGTGCCGAATCATATAGCCAAGGGGGGCGTGGCCAATTATCCGCCCACCGCGGGAGTTAGACAAAGGGAAACGAGATTGAAGCGAACCAGCAATCGAAGGCACTCACCAGTACAGACAAGCCGGGCTTCTGGTCTCGATCGGGTTCGCTGGGATTATTGTCGGGGGATTATTGGTGGAGCCGAGGGGGATCGAACCCCTGACCTCATGACTGCCAGTCATGCGCTCTCCCAGCTGAGCTACGGCCCCATTAAGTAAAGACGTCTAGGCGTAAATGCTTAATTCAGACTAGCCTAGCGTTCCAAATGGAGTCAAGCCACGTCGCCGCCAGATTGCTGCCTTCACATCATTGATCTGATGTCTATGGCTTCGAAGATTCATTCCCTCATTGGTTCCCCAAAACCGAAAGCCTGACTTTTCAGCCAGGCTCTCAAGGTTGGCGAGAAGCATTCAGCTTCAATGGGTTGTTGTCCTCACCCCAACCACCCGCACCGATTGCGCAACATTTTATTTATCTCTGGCGCTCTGTCAAGACCCCGAAGATAAAACGTTGCGCACTAAACCGTGACCTGACGCTTACAGCCTAACCTCTTGGCTTTCTCACCGCCGACGCAAACGCAATCCCCGCACCCACTACGAGGAGCACGATGCCTTCAAACACATTCAGAGTATTAGGAAGTTGGCGCACGGTAGCATTAGAAATAATCACAGCAGCGCTCGGATCGACAAACAAGGCGCGGTAAGCAATCACGCCGCCAATGGCGGCAAGCACGATTCCGAAGATAATGGCAATGGCTCTTAACATCGCATAGTTCCGGGTTCGGAGTTCCCCGTTTCAAGTTCTAGTAGCTCGAAACCTACTTCCCCTTAAACACGGGCTTTCGCTTTTCAAGAAACGCGCTGACGCCCTCGTTCTTGTCTTCGGTTGAGAAGCAAAGTGCAAACAGATCTACTTCACGGCGCAAACCCTCATCAAGATTTGATCGTGAGGCGAGTTTCACCGCCTCCTTGGCAAGACTCAGTGCGATCGGACTTTTCTCGGCAATACGGTTTGCGATCTCCATGGTTTTTGTTTCTAAATCGGCTGCCGGGACCACCGCGTTAACTAAACCAATCGCCAGCGCACTCTGCGCGTCAATGATGTTTCCCGTCAGGATCAACTCCATCGCTTTCCCTTCGCCTACGAGCCGGGTCAAACGCTGCGTGCCACCTCCTCCGGGAATTATGCCCAGGTTAATTTCAGGCTGGCCGAACGAGGCGGTCTCGCTGGCAATGCGCAAGTCGCAGGCAAGTGCCAGCTCGCAACCGCCGCCCAGACAGTAGCCGTTAATCATCGCGATGATCGGCTTCGGAAAAGTATCGATCGCAGTAAAGAGCGAACGCGCCGTCATCACATCGCGCTGCATCATCGCCGTGCGACCAGCAAACTCGGCGATGTCCGCGCCGGCAATAAAGGCTTTGTCGCCCGCACCTGTAATTACTACCACGCCCACAGAATCATCGCTGCGCAATTCCTCGAGCAGCGCCGCGCCTTCTTCACGTGTTTTGATATTCAGCGCATTTCTCTTGTCCGGACGATTAATCGTGATCAGGGCGACGCGATCGTGGCGCTCGACCAGCAGCGTCTCATAAGCTTGCGGCATTGCTTGCGACATCTATTATGCCTCCACAAAGTCTTTCAATTGCAAAAGAATCCTAAGCGTTGATCCCGCAATCGTCAAAGGACCAGCAGAGAAGCCGGGTAATCTCCGTCAAAATCGCTACGCGCAAGCTGCAAACATCGAGATAACGAGACCATCAACTCTGGCAGGCCCCTGCCCTTGCTCCCGGCGTCAACCACTGAGACCGTCAACCAACTAACAGTCTGCCCGTATGGTTGCGTGAGTCCTACCCGCGTTCGCCCCGCTAAATATTGGTTTTGCTGCCCGCATTTTTGTCTTATTATTTGTCCATGCGCAAACCGCGACGGGTCTTTCCAGCCATAACAATAATCTCTGTGCTCCTCGGTTTTGCCGCGAGCGTTTTTGCGCAATCGGATCCGAGAAATCCGGCCATGGCCTCGCAGCGCTTTGATAACGACAAAGAGTATCGCTTCGCCCGATTTTCAGAGTATAAGAAAAGTCCTAGTCCCGATCAGCAGAAACGCGCTTACCTCGCAGCGAAGAGTTACCTCCTACTCTATGCTGGTGACAACGACCCCTATGCGAAGGAAGCTAAACAATTCGTAATTGAGTTTGATCGAAAAGTAAGTCAGAGTGAACTTTATCCCGCATTTGACTCCAAGAATTATGTGAAGGCTTTTGAACTTGGCCGTCCGCTCCTAAAAACGGATCCGGAAAACTTTTTTGTGCTCGGGTTGCTTTCCGAAGCGGGCTATGACAATTCGTTGGCGGGCGATGCGAGTCTCAACGACGAGACTATTGGCTACCTGCGACGAGCAATTGAACTGGTGGAGGCCGGGAAAAGTTCGAAACCAGATCCCTTTAAGAACCTTGAAACGGCGGCTGGCTTTCTGAACTTCGTTCTGGGATCGCTTCTCAAAGACAAGTCTCCGGTTGAAGCGGCTGCAGCTTTCGTAAAGGCAATCCAGTCGAAGAGTCCTTACGAAAATGATCCCTTAACTTACTATCGTCTCGGTGTCGCAACTCTCAACGGGCCTTACACAAAACTCTCCGCTGAATATAACGACAAATATGGCTCCAAACAGACCTCGCCGGAACAGCAGGCGATGTTGGAGGAAATTAACCGCCTGGGAACCCGGGCAATCAGTGCGTATGCCCGCGCGGTTGCACTAAGCGATCCACAACGTCCGGCGACGACCGCACCGCTGTCGCAGTTTACGCCGGAATTCAGAAGTAAGGTTTTGGCCCAGTTGACAGGACTCTATAAATCTTTTCACAACGATTCCGATGTTGGTCTTAACGACTTGATCGCAACTGTGCTTTCAACGCCACTACCGTAGTTTCGCCGTTTGCGATTCAAGCTCACGCGCAGTTCGTTTGTCGGTCCAAACACTTACCGTGCGAATGCGGCGTGAATGAAAGTGGTTGCAAGCTTGACGTGGCACCCACTTTTCTGCGTTTCGCGTTCACTCTTTGCTATTCTATCCGCGTAATCTGTGCAATCTGCGCCTTGTTCTTGAACCACTGGAACTCTTTGAGCGACAAACCCCAACAAAGTGAGCTACTGGCTCATCAGCGTCTGACGTTTCACGTCGAGAATTCGCCGCTCGCTGTAATCGAATGGGACAGCGACTTCCGCGTGTCGCGCTGGTCGGCGTCGGCCGAGCGACTCTTCGGATGGGAAGCGGAAGAGGTGATTGGCAAACACGTAAGTGATTGGCATTTCGTTTTCCATGAAGACGTAGACGCAGTCGCCCAGGTAACCACCCGTCAGCGGGTAGGGGTTGAACTGCTCGGCGTACTGCGCAATCGCAACTATACGAAAGACGGTTCGGTACTCTATTGCGAGTGGTACAACTCCGTGCTGCACGATGAAAGCGGTGAGCTTGTCTCGGTGCTCTCGCTGGTTCTTGATGTCAGTGCGCGGAAACAGGCCGAAGAAGAACGGGCTGCGTTGCTCGCACGTGAACGTGACCTGCGCCAGCGCGCCGAAGAAGCAGACCGGCTGAAGGATGAGTTCCTCGCGACTCTGTCACATGAACTTCGTACGCCGCTTACCTCAATTCTCGGTTGGGCCACACTGATCCGTAGCGGCGAAGTGGATCGAACCGAAAACCTCGATCGCGCCCTCGAGATCATTGAACGCAACGCGCGTTCGCAAGCCCGGCTCATCGACGATCTCCTCGACGTTTCGCGCATCATCACGGGCAATCTGCAACTTGACGTGCACCCACTCAACCTCGCGCCGATCGTCGCAGTGGCTATCGATGCGCTGCGTCCAGCGGCGGACGCGAAGGGCATTCAAATTGAGACCGAGTTGGATTCCGGCAACTGCCTTGTCAGCGGCGATCCTAATCGATTGCGCCAGGTCATTTGGAACTTGCTGATGAATGGAATCAAGTTTACGCCGCGCGGCGGCCGCGTTAGCCTTCGGCTCGAATGCTTCAGCGAACAGGCTTCGTCGTCGACCGATTCGCCTTCCCTCCTTTCTTCCTACGTGCGTCTCACCGTCAGCGACACGGGCGACGGCATCACACCGGAGTTTGTCCCCTACGTGTTCCATCGTTTTCGTCAGGAAGAGGGTTCTATCTCGCGAAAGGCCGGCGGACTTGGATTGGGTCTGGCAGTGGTGCGTCATCTGGTGGAGCTACACGGTGGCAATGTTAGCGCTGAGAGTCCTGGCCCAGGCAACGGTTCCACCTTTACCGTCTATCTTCCACTGGCTGCCGAACGAAGAGATAGCAAACTTCGCGAGCCGGATGACAACCAGCGAGCGATTGAGAGAAGAAGTACCGAGGGAAATCACGTTAAGGAGGTAACGGTTCGGAGCGCCAACACGGGCGCCGGGAGCGAAGCCGGCAAGATCACAAGCGCCGTAAAGCTACAACCACTCGCAGGGGTGCGCGTGTTGCTGGTTGAGGATGATGACGACTCGCGAAATCTGCTCAGCCTGATCCTCAAGCGTTTCGGCGCTGAAGTGGTAGCCACCGCTGCTTCAGCCGAAGCACTGGATTCGTTTATGCAGCGGACTCCCGACGTCGTGATCAGCGACATTGGTATGGCTGAAGAAGACGGCTACGAGTTGATTCGTAAACTGAGAACGCTGCCCGTGCAAGGCTCGCTGCTCCAGACGGCTTACGACTCATTACCCATTACTCAGAACTCGTCGCTAATTGCGCTCGTTCCCGCGATCGCGTTGACCGGCTACGCCACGATCAAAGACCGCGACCGCGCCCTGGCTGCTGGTTATCAACTGCACCTCGCTAAACCCATCGAACCAGACGAACTAATCGCGGCAATCCTGGGTCTGATCGACCGCGACTAGTCGCCCCCGGAGAATGTGATGCGTCACTTGAAAACCCGCCTCTTCGCCATCGTACTAATTCTTATTTCGGCTGGTCTCATCTATTACAACTGGCGGCAACTTTTACAAGATCACGTTTACGCCGTGAAACTGGCGACCTTTGGGCCCTGCGCCGGCATCGGCGGAATCTACCTACTGTTATTTCCCTCGCAGGCCGGCAAACCCACCACTACCAAACAAAAGATCACAGTACTCCTGGTTTTAGTTATCGGGATGCTGGCAGGATTAGTTAATTGGTACTTGATGGATCCTGTATTCTTCGGGAATTAAGAAATGCCTCGACGGTCACTGACTGCATCCAGCTGTCTGCCAAACTCTTTTTGCGGATGAGACCGAGGCGAGAAACCGCGAGAACCAGGGCCGGCCAAACTGACTCCGCTCCATTGTTCAGCTTCGCGCCTTTCGCCAACGTGGTAGAGCGATCGATTCGTCGCCGCTGCTGTTCGTCACTCAAGGGCTGGCGTGGCTGATCACAATCGGAGGGGTGAAAGCTGAACAAATCGGCTTCCACCTCTTCTTGTTTACATGACCGCGCCGACCAATGGTGGGCGACGTCTTGGATTCCTTCAATTTGCGTGTGACCAGAAGGGACGCTGAAACTTCCATCGCGCCTGCGATATCGCCACTTGCCACTTTGCTGTTCACCTGCGGAGCTGCAGACTTTTGGCTGCGAACTAGTTTGAGTCGCTCGTATTCGTATCTTCAGACTCGTCTGCAATAGCATCGCGCGTAATAGTTGGATCCAGTTCAGCTGAGTCAGGAAACGCAAGTGGATCAAACCATCTCCAGCCTGCGCCCACTGGTTCTGGATCGAAGAATGGATCAGCTTCGAGTCTCCTCACCGCAAGCAAATCCGTGCCGGCGCTCTTCCAACTTCCGATTGAAATCTCTGTCAAATTGCTCGCGGCGGTGATTTTCGGCTCCCCACTCCTCGTGCGTCCTGCAAGACGAGAACGCGAACCCGTCGTCCATGTGTGACCCGTCGAGATGCCAAAAGCCGACGCCCATGTCGGGCGGGCCGGTTTCGTCGCCAAACATCTGGCAGATAGGACCGTCGTCATCGATGATCATCTCGCGCGGATGCAGCGCCTGGGGCAGGCGTTTCCGCTCGTTGTCGATGATGATTGCGGGAACGTGGCCATCAAGGTGCGGTTGCGGACTTTCGAGCCAGTCGGTTTTGATCTCGTCTAGTGTGGTTACTATTTGGTTCGCACCGGCCTCCGAATTCAACTCAATCACGGTACAAATCAAGTAGCGCACCAGATCGTAGTAAAGCACCCACTGGTGCGTACCGAACGCTGCAAAGCGGTAAGCAAAAGAACCTTTGCCAACGCAGGGTGGGCCTTCGTTCTGCAAACTCCATTGCAGCGAACGCGTATGAAGGTCGTGATCGATGTGATCCTGGTGTGCGAGCAGAACCTCGCGCGGTGATTGGCCGCGCAGATCCGTTCGCGGCGTCAGGAGCCAGCGCGCGTGCATGGCGGTGATCTCTTTCGCCAGGGCTTCCTGAATTACCTCGTCCCTGGCTGTGGTCGACTGCGCCTGCGAAACGAAAGCGCTCCTGGTTTGCGCTGGAAGCGAACGGTAGACATTAACGATGAATTCGAGCATTGGCCGACCAAACAATATCGGCCGGGCGTCAAAACTCGGATTGGCGGCGCGTTCACGAATTCGGCGATCACGCGACCACCGATAGGCATCGATTGAGTTAACAAACAACCAGTTATCCGGTACGCGATACAACACGGAGACGTCGGTTGACGCCTGGCCGTCGTGGTAGCGGACTTCGCCCTCGGGTCCCGGTTGCGAATACGACGACTCACTCGCGACGACACGCGCGGCCAGATCGATTACCACGATGCCCGCATCCCAAGGCTCGGCATTGAGCTCGGGGCGAGAATTGGCAGGACAGTCGTGGGAATGAAATGACGCGAAGTGACTACTGGAATCGTCCGGCTTGATGTAGCGCGCGAGCGCGGCGTCGAGTTCCGCAAGCGTTTCGGGTTCCGCCGACAGCGCGGCGACACAAGCATCAGCGACTGAACCGTGGATTGTGCCGCTAAGAACTCGCTCAGCATCGACGAGGTTGAGTTTGACTTCGCTCATGAGTGCACCTCTCTATGGAAGAGTGAAAATTTATCGAGTCAGTGATTGTGCCAAATGCATCGAGTCACGTGTCGTGATGATCGGCGAAGCATTCTGCACGTAACGCGTTGGGAAGGCGAGGGTGCGGCGAAGATTCACGTTTTCGACGTGATGCAAGATGTTATGCATTCGGGATTGGTCCAAGGAAACGTGGCGAAACCAGAGGTCCTGAGCTACTATCCCGATGCCGTTTCGCGGTGCATTTGAGCGAGCTTGCTCAGCGCGTTCAGTGTTTCCGATCCGAATGGTTGCAGTGCGAACGGACCATCAACCTAAAGATCGGCGGAGGTAAAGTGTCAGGAACATTCATGGTCGCTTCTGGCGTCGATGCCGGGGGCAAGACTTACACATTTACCGTCATGCGCCGCGGCACCGTGATCAGGGTAGTCTTTGCCGAAAACAGGCAGCCCGATGTTTCGCCGTCCGAACTTAAGAGCCCGGCCTGGGCTTTAATCAGCAAAGGCCATCGGAAGTTGTTGCGAATCAAAGTGTTTGGCAAGAACTACAACGCCAATAAGTATGAAAGTAGTTTCGCATATTTTGAACCTTGTGAACCGGGCAACGAAGATCGTGATGAGTGAAGACAATCTCCGGCAGTCGTTTGGCAGCATCGACATCTACGTGTTTGACCAGCTTTTGAAAGAGCGGTTCGTTCCAGGTATGCGCGTGCTTGATGCAGGCTGTGGGACGGGCAGGAATCTCGTGTATTTCCTGCGGAACGGTTATGAGGTTTTTGGAGTTGATCAGTCCGCCGAGGCAATAGCACGAATGCGTGGTCTCGCTTCTGAGTTGGCCCCGCAGTTGCCTGCTATCAATTTTCGCGTCGAACCGGTTGAGAGAATGTCGTTTGGCAGCGATCAACAGTCAGAAAAAGAAGTGTTTGATGTTGTCATCAGTAGCGCGGTGCTTCACTTTGCGCGCGACGAAGAACAGTGGCTGGCGATGGTGAACGAGATGTGGCGCGTGCTCAAGACCAGCGGGATATTTTTCGCGCGCCTGGCTTCAACAATCGGGATGGAATCAAAGGTGAACCTGATTGAGGGGAGACGCTATCATCTTCCTGACGGATCGGATCGATTTTTAGTTGATGAGGCGATGCTCAGAAGCGTAACGAGCTCGCTCGGCGGGGAGTTTATTGAACCGATCAAAACAACGATCGTAGAGAACCTGCGCGCGATGACGACGTGGGTGATCATGAAGGGAGAAAAGGGGAACGCTTAAGCGGGCACAAAAGGCCATTACGGATTTCTACTAATAACTCTCTGATTTTTTCTGCCCTTTCCCTTTTGCCGGTTACCCTTTTCCCACGGTTTTTTGTCCTTAGAACTTGAATGGCTTCTTCAATATTTGTCCGGTCTTTTTCAGGAATGAAGTCACCCGCGATTGTTTCTTCGATTCCACTGGTTCCAGCCGGATAAGTCGAAGTTGATCATGAGTCGGGCCATTTTGCCTCCGGCCCGTATTCTCAGGTCGATTGGCGGGTGACTTTGGCGGCGATACTGGAGCGGCAATACGTTCAATTGTTCTCACGCGATTGCGTTTGAGAAATGTCACCACGCCCGCTTGCCGATACCAGACCCCTTCTTTCTTTTCCCAGGCTTCATCGGCCTTGATGGCTGCGCCGTTGCTGAGCCGCACGATGACGGAACCACGCCCGCTTGCCGATGGATCTCTGGTGGTAACAGAGTTCGCGGTCAGCGGAGAGTGGGAAAGGGCCCTTGATTGTGCCGCGGAGGGTTCATAGGAGCGCGACTCCAGCTGGTCCGTCTGTACGGAATTTGCAGCGGGAGTTTGTGTGATGGATGACTCAGTCGGTAATGGTTGAGCGGCGGTTTCGGAAGTGAACTGTGCGGGAGACTGTGCGATGGATTGATTCGGAGCTTGGGTAGAGGTTCTCGCAGCGCGTGATCGCGTCTGGTGTGTGCGCACGATGATGGCCGCAATGACCAGGGCGGTTATGACAAGTCCGAATACGACCGCGATCGCAATGCTCCTCGGTCGGCGGCTCGTCCGCTGTTTAGGCGTGCCACCTAACTCAGCGCTAACTTCTGCCTCAGTGACCACCGGGTTGGAGCCGTGGACGAGTTCTTTGCCCTCCATGTCGCAAAAGCGCTGGTCATCTTCATAGATAAAATCACACTGTGGGCAAATTTTCATCGCGCCCTCCGACCGAGTTCAAGTTTTAGTTTGGGGCGCGGATAGGAAGCTGTTGCTACGATGCCAAGGTGAGAACCCGCTGCAATTATTAGATTACACGGATCCTTGGGATCAGACAATCAGTTTTACGCCTCAGGCATTAAGCGAAAACCGTACAGGACTGTTTTTCCCCAGTCTTATCTCGGGGTGGCTCAAACATATTTGGTTTGCGAGCTATTCGGAGGGTGAATCCGACTCGACTTCGGATGTGGGTGGCTGTTCTTCGGCGACCCATGAGACAAACAGTCGCAGCCAGTTTTCAGCGGACTCGGCAATCTGTACGCCCACGCGTGCGGTGCCATAAATCGCGGGCGCAATACGGATGACCACGGCGGTTACTTCAATGGGAGCGCCATCGGGTCGATGCGCTCTCAGATACAAACGGTCGCCGCGGCTGACCTTTTGGTTGAGATGAAAAAGCGCGCCGTTGTTTGAGATGTCGTCGGTTTCGGTAGGCTCGCTCCAGGCTGAGCCATCTTCCGCGCGACCGGAAATGACGATTGGCAAACGCAAAGCCATGCGTAAACTAAAGCGTCGTTCTTCGTTGTTGCTTGGCGTGCTCATGAGAACAGGCATCGAATTAGCAATCAGCAATCAGTAAAATGAGCCGGAACTAAGTCATCGCTGCTGATTGCTGACTGCTGATGGCTTCTTTTCATCGCTCCAATCGTAAAATCCTTCGCCGGTCTTCTTGCCCAGCTTTCCTTCGTTGACGAGTTTCCGCAAGACTTCCGGCGGTCGAAACGTTTCCGAACCAAGCTCTTGATAAAGGTACTCAGCGATGTTCAGCCGAATATCCAGACCTACGTGATCCGTGAGCCTTAGCGGCCCCAGCGGATGGTTGTATCCCAGCTCCATCGCAGTATCGATGTCTTTCGCGCTGGCTACGCCCTGCTCGAGCATGCGCATGGCTTCTAATCCCAGCGCCACACCGAGACGGCTGGAAGCAAAGCCGGGAACATCGCGAACCACAATCGCCTCCTTGCGAAACCTCCCGCTAACTTTGCGAACAATCTCCACTGTATCATCCCCGGTAGCTTTTCCGACCACAATTTCAACCAGTCGCATCAAGTGGACCGGATTGAAGAAGTGCATGCCAACTACATTCTGCGGTCGCTCAGAAGCTTTAGCAATTTCAGTTATAGAAAGCGACGACGTGTTTGAGGCAAAAATGAAAGGCTTCCCGGAATGCTTTTCGACTTCCCGAAGAATCTCCTGTTTGACTCTGAGTTGCTCGGGAGCCGCTTCAATAATCAGTTCGGAATTTGCAATCTCATCCAGCTTTGTGGTTCCCCGAATGTGTTGCAGGGTTGAATCGCGATCGTCCTCGGTAAGTTTGCCGAGTTGGACTCCTTTGGCGAGATTTCGCTCGATAGCCGCGATACCGCGTGCGAGAGAATCGCGATCGACGTCGCGGAGCAAAACTTTGTAGCCAGCTCCCGCAGCCACCTGCGCGATTCCGTGTCCCATGGTGCCCGCGCCTATGACGCCGATCGTTTCAATACTTTGCGGAGCGATCCTTCGGTTCAATCGTTTCCCTTTTGTTCTCGGTAAAGCTGAGATATATCAGTAAGGCCGTACTCGGATTCGACTACTATAGTATCGCTAGTTATACTATGGTGGAACCGAAAACGCTATACTTTTGGCCATTTAGTCACACTTTTTCAGCAAATCAAAGGGACGTAAAAGACTCCATGCCGACGCAAACGCTCGATCGAGAGGTCGTAATCATTGGTTCCGGCCCAGCCGGACTAACCGCCGCAATCTATTCCGGCCGTGCCAGTCTGAAACCGCTTCTGATTGACGCACCCCCCGATGCCGAGAAACAGACAACCCCCGGCGGGCAGTTGATGATCACCACTGACGTCGAAAATTTTCCCGGTTTTCCCGAGGGTATTCAGGGGCCGGACTTGATGGAACAGTTTCGCAAGCAGGCGGAACGCTTCGGCACGGAGTTTCTCGAAGAATGGATTACAGAGGTTGATTTGAGCGAGCGGCCATTCAAATTACAAACAAGCAATTACACCATCAACGCGGCGACTCTGATAATCGCAACCGGCGCATCCGCGAAGTGGCTGGGCATTCCCGGCGAGGCCAAGGTGCCGAATGGTTTTGGCGGCAACGGCGTTTCCGCTTGCGCCACCTGTGATGGTCCGCTGCCGGGCTTCCGTAATAGGGAACTGGTTGTAGTTGGCGGCGGTGATACGGCGATGGAAGAAGCCACGTTCCTGACGCGCTACGCTTCGAAAGTCTACCTGGTGCATCGGCGCGACAAACTACGCGCGTCGAAGATCATGCAGGACAAAGCCTTCAAGAATCCGAAGATCGAGTTTATCTGGAACACGGGCATCGAAGAGATTTTGGGGGAGCCAGAGGCGGGCGTCACGGGCGTGCGTTTGCGGGATTTGCAAACCAACGAAACGCGCGTTCTTCCCTGCCACGGTGTGTTCATCGCGATCGGCCACAAACCAAACACGGATCTTTTTAAGGGACAACTCGAGATGGACGAAGTCGGCTACATCAAGACTTCGCATCGCTCAACAGCGACGAACATTCCGGGTGTGTTTGCCTGCGGCGATGTGCAGGACCCAACCTACCGGCAGGCAGTTACAGCGGCCGGCACCGGTTGCATGGCCGCGCTCGACTCAGAAAGATATCTGGATCACTTACCGGTCGCGACGCTCGCAGGCGATGAAGTGACGATCGAAGGCGAACATCTCACTCCGGATCATGAAGCGATTATTGAACTCGATGGCGCGATGATCCCGAACCACTCGACGATGTTCGCTGCCAAGAAAGAATGAGAGTCAAAAGCCCGCTAAAGCAAAACTATCGAATCGTCTCGTTGGCGACGTCGCGGTGACGAAGTGGGTGGTTGGAACTGTTCGGGTTCAGGCGTTTGAAAGTTCTTAGGGCAGGCTTCACAGTAAAAGGCCAATTGCTTCTTCCGATCCTCACATTGGTTGCAATCCAGCGTTTGGCCCACAACCCTCAAGGCATCAACCAACGGCAGCAGCACTCGTCCACGCTCTGTAAGCTCGTACTCGATGTGCGGCGGATTGCCGCCGTAGTCCGTGCGCTCAATGAGCTTGTCCTTCACCATGTCGCGCAAGCGCGCCACCAGTGTGCGGCTGCTGATCGGGAAGAGCCCCGTGTGTAACTCCATCGTGCGTCGGGGCCCGGCTGCTAGATCGCGCGCGATCAGCAACGTCCATTTGTCGCCGATCATCTGCAGCGCTCCGGAAATGGGGCACCCGTCAATTTGCCGTCGTCGCACTATTTACACTCCAACAATTCCACTAAGTAAATCTGGAGCGCCGGCAGAGCGCAGATGGGCGCTTTGGATTTATCACTGCCAAAGATCCAAGGCTGTGTCTCCTGAGAAATCGGGATTGCCGCCGCGCTCCAAATTTCTACCTACTTCACGACGGTGATTTCGCGGCTAGTCATGTTATATCCACCGTTTTCAACTGGTCTGCCATCCCTGTCCAACAACTCGAGACGCACCGTGTGTTTGCCGTTAATCCAGCCGGACAACCAAATCGGCTCCCACTTGTCGATAAACTGCGGGTCATCGTCGTCGATGATATACCTAATCCGATACGCGCCGCCGTCGCCTTTCAACTTCGCGCCGGTAAGCCAGAAGTCGATCATTATTGGATCGGCGTCCGCACCTTTGTATTCACCTTTGGGCCGGCTGTAGGTTAACAACGGCTTCGATGAACTGATGTCGCCGGCGGTGCTGGGAGGAAAGTCTTTTCCCTCACGCGGTGGCGTTGCGCCAGTGTTGTTCGCCATCACCTGGCCGCTGTTTGTGGTTGTGGGTTTCGAAGCATCCCCGCCACCTTTGACCGTGAACGTCACCATCTGGAAGGCACCTGGGTTTTTGTAACTCTCATGCCAGGGACGCGACGGAAACACTCGCAGCGTATGTTTGCCGGCGGCGAGATTGCGCAACTCGAACGACTGGCCCAATTCGTAATACGCTTCGTAGGGTTGGTTATCCAGAATGACATGGATGTGATTGCCCTTGCCGGTAGCCGGATCCTTATGTGGCATGTAGCCCTTCAGGTCGCCGCTGAGATCGAGCTTCAGTTCAACTTTGGAACCGTTCACTACAGCATTGTTCCGCGGTGAAACGATCTTGATAGTGGGCTTGGCTTCATCCTGGGCACCGCGCGCCTTCATCATATCCAAAATCTTTTGCGGTCGCGGGACCTGCGTGAGCGTTTGCGTAGGCGGCGGCGCCACGATGGTCGTAGCGGTGGTGTTGTCAGCGCCGTAGTTTCCCGCTGCGTATGAGGCGAATAGAAAAGTACACGTCACTAGCGCTAAGAATAAAAGAAGCAGGTTTCTATATTTGCTCATGTTGTTCCTCCGTGAATAAAAAGAGCTGAGATGAATGGATTAACTTGCGGTAAGTGTACTCTGACGGACACAGTTAGCCAATAACAGTAGACAGCAAACAGTAGACAGTAAACAACCAACATGTTCTGCCGGCTGTTTGCTGTCTACCTTCTGCTGGCTAGTTTCTTACACTCCAGCGCTGCGCACGCCAGTCTTTTGTAAGCGCTTCTCAACTGCAGCCCAGTCGATGTTTGAGAAAAACGCCTCGATGTATTTCGGACGCTCGGCTGGTTTGTAATCGAGCAGGTAAGCATGTTCCCAAACGTCCATCACCAGGATCGGATCAAAACCGGCGATGTTTCCGGTCTCATGCAACGTGATCCAGTGGTTTGATAGGCGACCATTCGCCGGGTTCTGGTTACAGATGGCCCAGCCGACACCCCGCATCTTACCGATTCCCACAAAGTCAGCCTTCCAGATTTCGTAACTTCCAAAACTCGACTCTGCCGCTTTTGCAAACTGGGCCGTTCGATCCGGATCACCGATGCCGCTACCGCTCTTCAGATTGTCAAAATAGTACTCGTGCAGGACCATGCCGTTGTACTCAAAACCGAGTCGCCGCGTCAGCTCTGAGTATGCCGGCATCTCTTCCTGATCCACGTTCCCATCCTCGATAAATTTTGTGATTCTGTCTGTTAGGTTGTTTGTTTCCTTGACGTAACCTTCGTAGAGTTTGAAGTGCATTTCAAGCGTATTGTCTGAAATGCCATTGAGGCCACTCAAGTTGAATTCTCGCGCCTTGTAAGAAGTTGTCGTACTCATGCATCACACCTCCGTTGGATTAGAGCCTCGGGGGAACAGTATTCAGTTTGTAGGCCGTTAGATTATTGCCCGCGAGTATGGCGAATGCATGGAGACGCTGAGAAATTAGTGT